>CALRVU010000206.1:0-6117 GCA_943371685.1 Bordetella parapertussis
GCATTCGCCTCGGCCACGATGGCCGCACCGTCGGCACCGCAGATCACCACCCGGGTATCGGGATCGCTGATGTAGTGGCCGAACTCCTCTTTGCGGTTCATCGGATTGACCGGCACCACCACCGCGTCGCAGCGCATCACCGCATAAAAGGCGATGACGAACTGCGGGCAGTTCTGCATGAACAGCGCCACCCGGTCGCCGCGGGTCACGCCTTGGGCCTGCAGCCAGCCGGCCAGACTCTCCGCCTGCTGCTTGAGCTCAAGAAAGCTCAGGGCCTGGCCGAAGAACTCATAGGCCGCCTTGTGCGGATAGCGCGCCGCCGACACCTCGAGGTTGAACCACAGCGTGGTCTCCGGAATGACCAGTTCCCGGGGCAGACGGCGTGGCCAATGCGCGTGGTGGGGTCGGGGCGCTGCAGTCATCCAAGTCTCCAGTTCAAAACCATGGCCTGAGCGTAGCCCCGCCACCCTTTGTCTGCCACCGGGGCCGGCCCGTAGCACTTGTCACACCGGAGACAGCCCGATCGCAAACGGGTACGCTTGTTGCGACTGTTTCGGGCAGACCAACAAAACACCCACGGAGACCGTTCATGCCCGCACCCATCGTCACGCCGCCTGCCCAGGCCCTGCCCTGCGTGATCGATGTCGAGGCGTCAGGATTCGGCCGGGGCAGCTATCCGATCGAGGTGGGCTTTGTCATGCCCGACGGCGAAGCCGTCTGCACCCTGGTGCAACCGGCCGCGCACTGGACCCACTGGGACGGTCAGGCCGAACGCTTGCATGGTCTGAGCCGCGATCTGCTGGCGCGCCACGGCAAGCCCCCGCGCGAGGTGGCCGAGTTGCTGAACCAGCGCCTGAAGGGCTGCACCATCTACTGCGACAGCTGGGCCCATGACTACGCCTGGCTGGCCGTGCTGTTCGAAGAAGCCGGCCTGCAACCGGCGTTCACTCTGCGCCATCTGCACGAGCTGCTCGACGAGCAGGCGGCCGCCCATTGGGACCAGGCCTGCAGCGAGGCCCGCAGCAGCCTGACGCTGGAACGCCACCGCGCCAGCAATGACGCCCGGGTTTTGCAGCTGGCCTTGTGCAAGGTTCGGGCGCTGCACGACTGAACCGCTGGCCAGCGCGCTCAGACCATCACGGGCTCGATCTCCAGCCGGATGCCGAAGCGGCCGTAGACGCTCTCCTGGATCGCCAGCGCCAGGGTCTGCACCTCGGAGCCGATGGCCCCACCCCGGTTGACCAGCACCAGCGCCTGCTTCTCGTACACACCGGCATGGCCGACGGTCTTGCCCTTCCAGCCACAGGCGTCGATCAACCAGCCTGCGGCGAGCTTGAAGCTGCCATCGTCCAGCGGATAGTGCACCACATGCGGATCGCGGGCGATGATGTCGCGGCACTGCTCGGGGGTCACGATCGGGTTCTTGAAGAAGCTGCCGACATTGCCGATCAGCGCCGGATCGGGCAGCTTGGCGCGGCGGATGGCGCAGACCCAGTCAAACACCGTCCGGGCATCTGGCTGGCGGTTGCCGGTTTCAGCCATGCGCCGCTCCAGGTCCAGATAGCCCAGCACCGGCTGCCAGGGGCGCGGCAACCGGAAGCGCACCCGGGTGATCACGCTGCGGCCGGCCAGCTCCCGCTTGAAGACGGAGTCGCGGTAGCTGAACTGGCATTGATCCGCCCGCATCGTCACCGTGCGCCCGGTCACCAGGTCCACCGTGTCCAGGGACTCGAACCGGTCCTGCAACTCCATGCCGTAAGCGCCGATGTTCTGCACCGGTGCAGCCCCCACCGTGCCAGGGATCAGGGCCATGTTCTCGAGGCCGGGCCAGCCCTGGTCCAGGGTCCAGGCCACCAGGTCGTGCCAGGACTCGCCTGCACCCGCTTCGACGATGACCGCATCGGCCGTCTCGGCCACTTTCTGCAGCCCCTTGACCTCGATCTTGAGCACCAGCTCGGGCATGTCGCGGGTCAGGATGACATTGCTGCCACCGCCCAGCACGAACTTCGGCGCACGGCCCAGTTGAGGGTGGTCCAGAATGGCTCGCACGTCAGCGTCGCTGGCGATGCGCACCAATTGGCCGGCCACGGCTGGCAGGCCAAAGGTGTTGTAGGGCTTGAGGCTGACGCCCGTGTCGATTTGCATGGCAGAATTTTTACTGATTACCGCCGCATTTCGCGCGCCCTGAACCGAACTCCAAGAAAGAAACACCATGCCCAGCTTTGACGTCGCCCTCGAACCCGACATGGTGAAGATCAAGAACGGCATCACCAATGCCAGCAAAGAGATCGGCACCCGCTTTGACTTCAAGGGCACCAGCGCCAGCGTGGAGCTGAAGGAAAAAGAGAAGGAGATCCACCTGGTCGGCGACAGCGACTTCCAGATCGACCAGATCTACGAGGTGCTGATCAGCAAGCTGACCAAGCAGGAAGTCACCGTCAACTTCTTCAACAAGGGCGAGAAGCTCGAGAAGATGGGCGGCGACAAGGTCCGTCGGGTTGACAAGATCAAGGACGGCATCGAGGCCGAACTGGCCAAGAAGATCACCGGCGCGATCAAGAACAGCAAGCTCAAGGTGCAGGCCAGCATCCAGGGCAATGAAGTGCGGGTGACCGGCAAGAACCGCGATGACCTGCAACTGGCCATCCAGATGCTGCGCAAGGAGTTCCCTGAGCAGCCGCTGAGCCAGAAGAACTTCCGCGACTGACTTCAGGGTTGACCTGCCATGACCACCCCAGCCCCGGCCGCCGACGACACGGCCACCGACCCGGCCGCTGCGGCCACCCGTGCCCTGGCCGAGGTGCTGGCCCAGGCCCAGGCACTGCACGCTGACGAGCCTGACCGCGCAGCCGATGCCCTGCTGGGCACCGACCTGGCCCTGATTGCCGCCTGCCCGCCCAGCCAGCGCGATGAACTGCTGCGCCTGGCCGAGCATGTGGTGCTGGGCCACGGCGACCAAGGCGCCCGGCTGGCCGCATGGCTGGCGGGCATGGAGACGCTCTCCGCCAGCGAACCCGCATCATTGATGGCCTGCCGCCGCAGCCACGCCGCAGTGCAACTGGCCGCCGGCGAGACGCCTGACCTGAGCGACTTGCCGCCGTTCATGCAGGTGCTGGCCCATTACAACGCGGCCCTGGCCCGCACTCGCCGGCGAGACCTTGACGGTGCGTACGAGCTGCTGCTGGCTGCGCAAGGCCTGGCCGATGCGCAAGCCCAGGCCCAGCCCGACGAACCCCACACGCCGCGCGCCGCCGCCGCCCTGGCCAACAACGTGGCGGGCGACCTGCGCTACTACCACCAGCGCGGTGACGCGCCCCACGCCGCCCTGATGATGCAAGCCGCCCAGCAGGCGCGCCACAACTGGGCGCGCGCCGGCGGCTGGCTGGAGGTGGAGCGGGCGGACTGGCAAGTGGCCATGTGTGCGGCCAGCGCCGGTCTGGGTGAGTTGGCCGTGACCCATGCCCAGGCCAGCCTCGACGCCTGCACCAGCAACCAGGCCGATGCCTTTGAGCATTGCTTTGCCTGGCAGGCCATGGCCCTGGCCCGGCTGGCCGCCCAGGACCTGCCCGCTGCACGCCAGGCCCGGGCCGCGATGGCCGGGCAATGCGAGCTGCTGGCCGCCGTGGCAGACGCCAGCTATGCCCGGCAATGCCTGGCCGAAATCGACGCACAACTGGCCCGGATGGCGCACTGAAGTCGACGCGGCCGGTCGCGGCCGCCTTACAGTGCCAGCATGAGCACGGCAGACGACGACTTCCATTCCTACGAGCCCGGCCTGGGCCATGGCTTGGCGCATGACCCCTTCAACGCCATCGTCGGACCGCGGCCGATCGGCTGGATCGCCAGTTGCAGCGCCGCAGGCGCGGTCAACCTCGCGCCCTACAGCTTCTTCAATGCCTTCAACTATGTGCCGCCGCTGATCGGCTTTGCCAGCATCGGCCGCAAGGACACGCTGCGCAACATCGAAGAAACGGGTGAGTTCGTCTGGAACTTGGTCAGCCGGCCACAAGCTGAGGCCATGAATGCCAGTTGTGCCGCCGTTCCGCCCGAGGTCAACGAGTTCGAGCTTGCCGGCCTGTCCGCCCTGCCATCCCGGCGGGTGCGGCCGCCCCGGGTGGCGGGCAGCCCGGTCAGCTTCGAATGCAAGCTCTCGCAGATCATCCAGCTCAAGACCGCCAGCGGTGACGCCGTGCAGACCTGGTTGACGCTGGGCGAGGTGGTGGCCGTGCACATCGACAAACGCTTCCTGCGCGACGGCATCTATGACACCGCCGCCGCCCAGCCGGTGCTGCGGGGCGGCGGCCCGGCCGACTACTTCAGCATCGGCGCCGGACAACGATTTTCGATGTTCAGGCCCCGCTGAAGCTGGGCGCCAGCCCCTGGCGCCCGTCAAGCGCTCACTTGTTCTTCAACTTGCCACGGGGCATCACGGCGGTGATGGGGGCCACAGGACGGTCCGAGCTCACCGGCTTGCCCGGCGCGGCGTCCTTCTTGGGCTTCTTTTCCTGCTTGTTGCTGCGCTGCTCGCCTTTGGCCATGGGGTCTCCAGTTGCTGGTCGGTTGGGGAGCGTCGATGTTACGTCAGGGCCGCCCAGGGAATGCCCTGAGGCGGCTGGACTGGCGTCTGTCACACCTGCGACAAGTCTAAAACGAACGCGCGTGCTAAAAACCGACGAAACGTCAGGAGACTTCGTCCATGGACTTGAATTTCACACCGGAAGAGCAGGCCTTCCGCCTGGAGGTGCGCGCCTGGGTGGCCGCCAACCTGCCCACTGAGCTCAGCCACAAGGTGCACAACGCCCTGCGTCTGTCGCGCGCAGACATGCAGAGCTGGGCCAGGATCCTGGGCGCCAAGGGCTGGCTGGGCTATGGCTGGCCCAAGCAGTTTGGCGGACCGGGCTGGACGGCCGTGCAGAAGCACCTGTTCGAAGAGGAATGTGCGCTGGCCGGTGCGCCGCGCATCATCCCCTTCGGACCGGTGATGGTGGCGCCGGTGATCATGGCCTTTGGCTCGCCCGAGCAGCAACAGCGCTTTCTGCCCGGCATCGCCTCGGGCGAGGTCTGGTGGAGCCAAGGCTACAGCGAGCCGGGTTCGGGCTCGGACCTGGCCTCGGTCAAGACCCGGGCCGAGCGGGTGATGACGCCGGCCGGCGAGCGCTTTCTGGTCAACGGCCAGAAGACCTGGACCACGCTGGGCCAGTACGGTGACTGGATCTTCTGCCTGGTGCGCACCAGCACCGAAGGCAAGCCGCAGACCGGCATCAGCTTTCTGCTGATCGACATGAAGAGCCCCGGCGTGACCGTGCGGCCGATCGTGCTGCTGGACGGCGACCCGGAGGTCAACGAGGTGTTCTTCGACAACGTCGAAGTGCCGGTCGACAACCTGATCGGCGAAGAGAACAAGGGGTGGACCTATGCCAAGCACCTGCTGGCCCATGAGCGCACCAACATCGCCGACGTGAATCGCGCCAAGCGCGAACTGGAGCGCCTCAAGCGCATCGCCAAGGCCGAAGGCGTGTGGGATGACAGCCGCTTCCGCGACCAGATCGCCCTGCTCGAAGTCGACGTGGTGGCGCTGGAGATGATGGTGCTGCGGGTGCTGTCGGCCGAGAAGAGCGGCAAGCAAAGCCTGGACGTGGCCGGCCTGCTGAAGATCCGCGGCAGCGAGATCCAGCAGCGCTACAGCGAGCTGATGATGATGGCCGCCGGCCCGTTCAGCCTGCCCTTCATCGAAGAAGCCATGGAAGCCGGCTGGCAAGGCGACCACGTGGGCGCCGCCCACTGCGCGCCGCTGGCCAGCACCTACTTCAATCTGCGCAAGACCACCATCTACGGTGGCAGCAACGAAGTGCAACGCAACATCGTCGCGCAGACCGTGCTCGGCGCCTGAGGAGCAAGACATGGATTTCGAGTTCACTGACGATCAGGTGTCGCTGCGCGACGCGGTGGCCCGCTGGGTCGAAAAGGGCTATGGCTTTGAGCACCGCCGCGCCACGGTGCGCGCAGGTGGCTTCTCGGCTGCGTCCTGGGCTGCCCTGGCCGAACTGGGCCTGCTGGGCCTGGCGCTTCCTGAGGAGCACGGCGGCATGGCCTTCGGCGCGGTCGAGGCCATGGTGG
>CALRVU010000207.1:0-6110 GCA_943371685.1 Bordetella parapertussis
TTGCGCAGCGAGACCGTGCCAGCCGCTCTGCAGGAAATGGTCAGCCCCTTCATTGGCAAGTACGGCAATCGCACCGCCAGCCAGTGGATCCGATTGATGGACCAGACCAGCGCGTCTGAAGAGCTGATGGGTGACGACGGTTTGCGGCTGGATGAGTTGCGCAAGCTGAAGTTCCCGATCATGGCCATGTATGGCGACCATTCGCAGGCCCGCCTGACCGGCAAGGACCTGCTCGATGTGTGGGGTCACGCCGTGTTCCGGCGCGTGCGCGATGGCGGACATTTCTTCCCTTCGTCGCGTCCGCAAGAGCTGATTTCCGGTTGCAGCCGCTTCTGGGCCGGCGAGTTCCAGGCCCGGCATCTGCCCCGGACCGGCGAGTCTGAACGCAAGTTCTTCCGCAGCGACCGGGTGTTCCAGGCGGGCGATGCCTGGTACTTCACGACCCGCGAGCATGCGCGGGTCGGCCCGGCCGCCAGCCGCGCAGAGGCCGAGCAGGTACTCGCCTCCTTCATTGCCGCCGTGTCGACGGAACAGCTCAGTGCAGACTCTCTCCAATAAACTCGGCGTCCATCCAGGCCTCAGTCAGCGCGATTTCAAGCTTGTTGCAAAGGGCGGTTTTGGAGACGGCCTGAATGCCTATGCGCATTCGATGGCCTGGTTCCGCAACCAGCTCTATGTGGCCACCACGCGGGGCAACTTCCCGTTCATGAAGGCGCGCCTGCCCATCGGCATGGACGTGTGGCCGGTGGAGTGCCCGGAGAATCCGTTTGACCTCGACATGGGCGCGGAGATCTGGTGCTACACGCCCGAGACGGACAGCTGGGAGAAGGTCTTCAAGGCACCGCTGATCGTCGGCACGCATGGCAAGTTGATTCCGCGCGAGCTGGGTTTCCGTGGCATGGTGGTCTATACGCCGCCACATCCCGGTGCCGAGCCCGAGCTGTACGTCAGTACCTGGTCGCCGGCACGGGGCCCGGGTCCCAACATCCTGCGTTCGACCGATGGACGCAACTTTGCGCCCACTTGTGAACCTGGCCTGGGTGGTCTGCCGGTGACGACGATCCGCACCATGGTGCCGTTCAAAGGGCGGATGTTCACGACGCCTGCAGGCTCGCGCGGTGGCAACCCCAATGTCTCGGCCCACTCGGTGGTCTATGAAAGCACCGATCCGGCCAGCGGCCAATGGGATCCGGTGTCCGATTTCGGCTTTGGCGACACGGGCAACAAGACCATCTTCGAGATGTGCGGCTTCGGTGAACACCTCTATGTGGGCACCTTCAATCTGGAAGGATTCCAGATCTGGCGCAGCACGGTGGAAGGGCCTCAGCCTTACCACTGGGAGCAGGTGATCGAGAAGGGCGCCTACCGCGGTCCGCTCAATCAGTGCGTGCTCAGCCTCTATCCCTTCAAGGGTCATCTGTATGTGGGTGGTGGCATCCAGGGCGGTGGCATCGACACGCAGAACCGCATCGGCCCGGCGCCGCCCGAGTTGCTGCGCATTGCGCCTGACGCCAGCTGGGACCTGCTGGTGGGTGAGAGCCGTGACACGCCGATCGGCTACAAGGCCGCGCTGTCAGGCTATCTGCCGGGTTTTGACAACTTCTTCAACGGCTATTTCTGGCGCATGTGTGCGCACGACGGCTGGCTCTACATGGGCACCTTCGAATGGAGCTCGGTGCTGGGCTATGCCAACCGCCGGCGCTGGCCCGAGGCCTTCGTCACCATCATCAACAAGCTGACGCCGCAGTTCCTGCTTGATCATTCCTCAGGCTTCGACCTGTACCGCACTTGTGACGGCAAGAACTGGGTGCCGGTGACGACGACTGGCATGGGCAATCCGTACAACATGGGTCTGCGCACGCTGGTGTCCACACCGCACGGCATGTTCATCGGCACGGCCAATCCCTTCGGCCCCAAGATCATGCCGCTCAACGGCGACCGCTATGTGCCCAATCCGCGCGGCGGCTGCGAGGTGTTCCTGGGCACCCACCGCGAATGATTGGCGCCACCCATCTGTCAACCGCGGCCCGTGGCTTGCGCGTTGGCACTCTCATGATCCTTCTGGAGCGCATCGCATGCATCCTGCGTGGAAACGCCTTGTCCCCGGCTTGCTGCTTGGAGCTTTTCTGATGCCTGTCTGGAGTGGTCCGCTGCGCGATGCCATCATCGACCGCGCATTGGCCAAGCGCATGGCCGCCGAGCAGAGTGGTGAGGCCGGCGAAGGCTCGACCAAGCCCATCGATCTGCCCTCGGGTGCGCGGGCCGAGCGCGATGTGAGCTACGGCAGTGATCTCAAGCAGGTGATGGATGTGTACATCCCCGCGCAAGCCGGGCCCGGTCGCTTGCTTCCGGTGATCTTCATGGTCCACGGTGGCGCCTGGATGATCGGTGACAAGGGTGCGGCCAATGTCGTGGCCAACAAGGTCATGCGCTGGCTGCCCAAGGGCTATGTGGTCATCTCGCCCAACTACCGCATGTTGCCCAATGCGGATCCGCTGGTGCAGGCGCAGGATGTGGGCAAGGCCCTGAGCCTGGCGCAGAGCCGGGCGCGCGAATGGGGCGGCGATCCAGCACGTTTTCTGCTGATGGGACATTCGGCGGGCGCCCATCTGGTGTCGCTGATCTCAGCCGATCCTTCCATCGCGACCGGCCAAGGTGCCAAGCCCTGGCTGGGCACGGTGTCGCTGGACAGCGCCTCGATGGACGTGGTCCGCACCATGGAAGAGAAGCACTACAGCTTCTATGACAAGGTGTTCGGCAGCGATCGGAACTTCTGGCGCCAGACCTCGCCGTTCCATCGCTTGACCCAGGCGCCGGCGCCTATGCTGCTGGTGTGCTCAAGCAAGCGCGATGACTCCTGCCCGCAGGCGCGCAGCTTTGTGGACAAGGTGCAAACCCTGGGCGGCCGAGCCAGCGTTCTGACGCAGGATCTGACCCACGGCGACGTGAACGGCAAACTGGGCTTGCCCGGTGCCTACACCGACTCGGTCGAGGCCTTCCTGCGCAGCGTCGGTCTGCCCTGAGGCTCAGAGGGCCGCGCCGGTCTCCGGCGTGACAGCCGGTGGGCCGGCATTGCTGCAAACTTCGGCCCATGGGAAGCCTCTACCTCGTGCGTCACGGCCAAGCCTCGCTGGGTGCCGTCAATTACGATCAACTCAGCGCGCTGGGTGTCCAGCAATGCCACCACCTGGGCGCCTACTTCGCGAGCCATGGCACCCGTTTTGCGGCGGTGTACACCGGCACGCTGATGCGCCATGCGCAGTCCCTGCAGGCTTTGGCCGAGGGCTATGGTCAGCCACTTGTTCCGCAGGTCAGGGCCGGACTCGACGAGTACAAGCCTGAGTCTCTGGTGCGTGCGGTTCATGCAGGTGAATTGCCTCAGCCCGGCACGCCCGAGGCCAACAAACAGCATTTCCGGCTCCTGCGCACCGGCTTGCTGGCCTGGATGCAAGGCGAGACCGCACCCGCGGAGATGCCGGCCTATGCCGATTTTCTGGCGGGGGCCTTGGCGGTGCTGGCCGAAGCGCATGCGCACCAGCATGGGCATGTGCTGATCGTCTCCAGCGGAGGTCCGATTTCAGCACTTGTGGGCCACTTGCTGGGCGCGGCTGCGCCAGGCGTGGTCGAGCTCAACCTGCGGATCCGCAACAGTGCCGTCACCGAGTTGCAGAGCCATGCCAAGGGGCATGGCCTGCTCAGCTTCAATGGCCTGCCCCACCTCGACACCGTGGCCTTGCGCTCCCTCCACAGCTATGCCTGAACCGAGGCTCAGCTGTGCAGGCGGCCGGCCAGCACACTGAACTGGCTGCGGTCGATGGGTGGTACGCGGGCCTCGAGCGGGGTGTTTCGGCTGACTTGAGGTCCGGGCACTGGAACCTCGGCATGGGCATAGCCACCGTGTTCCAGCGCCCAGCCCTCGGTGGCGCGTTCTGTGGGCTGCCATTGCACCTGCTTGCCGCCGAGCCCAAGCTGCAATGCACGCTGCTGCAGCTGCTCCGCCAGATCGGCATCCAGCAGCAGGGCAAAGCGCTCCCAGCGCCGCTGCACGCGCAGGTCTTGCCAGGCGTCCTCCAGCCGCCAGCGCAGGGCTTCGGCCTGGCTGGGCAGCCCGTCGCACCAGGCGCGCGGGAGGAGGCTGTGGAAGAACAAGTGGAAGGCGCGTTGCATCTCCACCCGAGGCATCAGCGCAGCCAGCCGGTTGATGCGGGCGCTCCAGTCGGCATGGGCGATCTGCAGCGTGATCAGCACTTGAAGGCCCTGGATCGGGTTGATCAGGCGCACGCGGTTGGGTGGCATGGCCCGCAGTGGCAGCGTGGCCGCCACGGCATGGGGCAGGGGGGTGGCCATCGAGATGAGACTGCCCAGCCGGGCCCACTCGCCCTCGGACAGTCCCTCGTGCAGGCCGTCCGCAGCGCTGCGGGCCTGAGCTGCCCGGGTCAGCGCCTCGGGCCAGGTGAGGGCGGCCTTGGCGCGCGCTGCGCGAGGTGCCAGGGCGACCAGATTGCCCGCGGCAAAGCCGGCGCCCTCGAACAGGCGGCTGATCTGCGCAGCCAAATCGAGCCCGGTTTCCTGGCTGAAAGGCTCACGGGTGACGGGGCAGCGCGGCCCCTCGATCTGTGCAAGGTAGTGGGGTGTGACCTGCACCGTCTCGAAACTGTGGCCACGCAGCCAGGCCTGCAGGCGCAAACCCAGGCACAGCCGCACGGATCGGCTGGCTTGCCGGGTCCGGACACCGAAGCAGGCCTTGCCGGCTTCCCAGCCCTCGCGAACCGGATGGCCAGGCAACAGGTGTTCGGCCGGTGGCACCAGGGCATGCCGTGCGTGCTCCCAGCCGATGTCGAAGCCGACCTGGCCATCGGCATCGCCTGATCCCGGGCTGACAGCGCAGGCATTCAGGTCGGCTCGGGCCGACGAAGATGCGGCTCCCCGCGCTGGAACGGGGGTGAAGGCAAACTCAGCTTGGGCCATGGTGCATGCTCCGGTTGCGTGGATGGGTCCGATCGGTCTGGCTTGAACGATCCGGGTCACGATGAAACCAGTTTCTGCTGCATGAGGCTCATGGCGTGAGCCAGCGGAAATTTTGTCGAGCCATGCGCGTTCCGTGCTTCCGGCGCGCCGGCCTGGGTTAGGCTAGAGGCTCAACTCCTGAGCCATGGCCGATGAATCGCACCGAACGCTTCTATCGCATCGAACTGCTGATCAAGAGCCGGAGCGGCATCAGCTTTGAGGAACTGCTGACGGAGCTGGAGGTCTCTCGAGCCACGCTCAAGCGCGACCTGCAGTACCTGCGCGATCGCATGGACGCACCGATCGTCTATGACCGGCTGGACAACGTCTACCGGTTCGCGGCCAGCAGCGCCCGTGGCGCGACCGCCAGTCATGCCTTGCCAGGAGTCTGGTTCAGCGAGTCCGAGATCCATGCCTTGCTGACCATGCATCAGCTCATCCAGGGCCTTGATGCTGGCGGGGTGCTCAGCCGGCACCTGCAGCCCCTGTTGGACAAGCTCAATGCCATGCTGGGCACCAGCGAGAGCGAATCACGCGAGCTGATGCGGCGGGTGCGCATTGCCAGCCCGGCCCGCCGTCCGGTGCCGGGTCGTTGGTTTGAGGCGGTGGGCACGGCCCTGCTGGGTCGAAAGCGTCTGGATCTGATCTATTTCAGCCGGGCCCGGCAGACCGACTCCGAGCGCACCGTGTCGCCGCAGCGCCTGATCCACTACCGCAACACCTGGTACCTTGATGCCTGGTGCCACCGCAGCGAGGCCTTGCGCCGTTTCGCCCTGGATGCCGTGCGCTCGGCGCGGAACACCGACCAGCGCGCTCGGGATGTGAGTCTGAAGGTCGTGGAGGCCGCGCTGGACGGGGGCTACGGCATCTTCAGCGGCGCCGGGGGCCATCGTGCGCAACTGGTCTTCTCACCTGAGGCGGCCCAGTGGGTGGCGCAGGAGGAATGGCATCCCGAGCAAGACCTGAAATGGTGCGCCGATGGCAGTCTGGAGATGCGCGTGCCGTTTTCCGATCCGACCGAACTGGTGATGGACATCTTGCGTCACGGTGCCAATGTCAAGGTGCTGGCACCTGCCAGTCTGCGCCAGCAGGTGCAGGCGGCG
>CALRVU010000208.1:0-6107 GCA_943371685.1 Bordetella parapertussis
TGGCAAGGATTCCCAGGCCATGGCCTGTTGCTCACGCATCTCGAACGCACCGGTCCACTCGTAGACCTTGTGGAAGTGCAAGCGCACCCGGGCATGCGGATAGTCCATCACCAATGTCTGCCAGGGGTGGCTGGCGCCGATCTGGATGCCCAGCTCCTCGACCAGCTCGCGGGCCAGCGCTTGATGGACCGACTCATCGGCCTCCAGCTTGCCGCCCGGGAACTCCCAGTAGCCAGCGTAAACCTTGCCCTGCGGACGTGACGTCAACAGAAACCGCCCTTCGCGCCCGGTGGCGTCGCGCTCGATCAGCACCCCCACGGCCACCTCCACCGGAACGCGCTCTTCAGGCGCCGTCATGGCAGACTCGGTCATGGGGCTGCTTGTGCCGAAGCCAGCGCCAGCCGGCCGGCAAAGTCACGTGCGAACTGGCCTGCCACGCGGCCCGAGCGCGAGCCGCGCTCCAGCGCGAAGATCAGCGCCTGCGGACGTGACGCAGCGATGGCCGCCGCGTCCAGACCGTAGTGGCTCAGCCACTGCGCGACGATGGCCAGGTACTCGTCCTGGCTGAAGGGATAGAAGCTGATCCACAGCCCGAAGCGCTCGGACAGCGAGATCTTCTCTTCCACGCCCTCACCTGGGTGCAGCTCGCCATCCTCGGTGTGGCGGTAGCTGAGGTTGTCCTTCATCGTCTCCGGCAGCAGGTGGCGCCGGTTGCTGGTGGCGTAGATCAGCAGGTTGTCGGCGGCGGCACTGACCGTGCCGTCCAGCACCGACTTCAGCGCCTTGTAGCCGGCCTCACCCTCTTCAAAGCTCAGGTCGTCGCAGAAGACGATGAAGCGCTCGGGCCGGCCCGCCACCAGGTCCACCAGATCGGGCAGGTCCACCAGATCGGCCTTGTCCACCTCGATCAGGCGCAGGCCCCGATCGGCAAACTCGTTCAGGCAAGCCTTGATGAGCGAGCTCTTGCCGGTGCCGCGGGCGCCAGTCAGCAACACATTGTTGGCCGAGGCGCCGGCCACGAACTGGGCCGTGTTGTGCCAGAGCCGCTCTTTCTGCGGCTCGACCTCCTTGAGGTCCGTCAGCCGGATGCCACCGACCTGGCGTACCGGCTCGATCCGGCCGGCGCCGCCGCGCTTGCGGTAACGGAAGGCGACATGGGCTTGCCAATCGGGCGCGGCCAGGGGCAGCGGCAAGGTGGCTTCAAGGCGGCTGAGCAGCGACTCGGCGCGGCTCAGCAGAGGTTTCAGATCATCCAGCGTCATGCGGCCAGAGTGTAGAGGAGGGGCAGTGCGCCGCCTCCTCCACGCTCAGCAGACGGCCACGGACTCAGGGGCAGACGGTGCCGCCGTCCAGGCGGACGATGCGCGGCTTGCCCAGGTTGGCTGCCAAGGGATCGTAGGCCGGTGCCGGTGCCTGGGTCGAGGCCATGTAGGCCGACAAGGCATCCACGTCCTGGGCGCCGCCGACGCGGGCCGTGCCTTGCTTGAGCACGGTGAAGCCGTCGCCGCCATCGGCCAGGAAGTTGTTGACCGTGACGCGCCAGCTGCGCGTGCCATCCAGCACCGCGCCGTTCTGCACCAGGGTGGTGGTCACGCCGCCCACGGTCAAGGTGGCATTGCGCACCTTGGCACCGCAGGCCTGGGTGTTGTCCCACTCATAGCGCAGGCCGTTCGACGGCAGCAGGATGCGGCCGAAGCTGGTCTGGCCGAAGCAGTTGGCGTACTGCTGCTCCAGCGTGTCACGGATCTGCTGGCTGTTCAGCGTCATCGTCACCAGGCTGTTGCCGAAAGGCTGCACCGTGAAGGCTTCACCGTAGGTCACGTTGCCGTCACCCTCGCCGACCACGCTGCCAGCGTAGGTGAACGGGCCTCGCACGCCACCCGGATTCATCAGTGCCAGCTGGGCGCCGCCAAACTCAGGCGCTGCCGTGGCCTGCAGCTGCGAGTCAGCGATCAGGTCGCCAGCCGGCACATTGCAGGCAGCGTCCTTGCTGCTGACCACGTCGCGGGCGATGCGGCCGATCACCGCATTGGCGATCGGGCTGACCAGGGTTTTGTAGGCGGCCACGATGCTGGCCACTTCGGCGTTCGGCGTGATGGCCGCATTGGTGCGGTCCACCACCTTGTTCCTGGCCGAGATGGCCGTCACATTGCGGGTGGTCGTGTCGATGGTCACGTCGATGTCAGTCAGCACGCGACCCTGTGCATTGGCGCTGGTCACCGGGATCAGACGACCACTGGCCAACGGCAGCTGGCAGTTGTAGGCGCCATGGGTGTGGCCGGACACCACCAGGTCAATCGCGTCGTCGAGTTGGCTGACGATGGTCTTGATCGGTGAACCGTCGAGGTTGCCCACGCAGGCGTTGATGTCCAGAGGGGTCGGGCCAGTCTGGGCACCGCCCTGATGGATCAGGACCACGATCGACTCGATGCCCTTGGCCTTGAGCTCGGGCACCAGCGCATTGATGGTGCTCACCTCGTCTTCAAAGATCAGGCCCTTGACACCGGTAGGCGTGACGATCTGTGGCGTTTCCTTCAAGGTCAGACCGATGAAGGCGACGTTGACGTACTGGCCGTTGAGCAGGAACTGCTTGACGCCGTAGGCCGGGAACAGATTGCTCTTGTTGCCGTCCTTCTTCTTGACGTTGGCAGCCAGGAACTTGAACTTGGCACCTTCGAACGGCACGGGCGTGCCCACTTCGGCACCGCGGCAGCTGTTGGCCAGGTCGGTCGGGTGGCAGCCACCCTTCTGCATGCGAACCAGCTCCGACTTGCCGTCGTCAAACTCGTGGTTGCCCACGGCATTGAAGTTCAGACCGACCCGGTTCATCACCTCGATGGTCGGTTCGTCATGGAAGAGCGCCGACACCATCGGGCTGGCACCGATCAGGTCACCGGCCGAGACCACGATGGTCTTGGGGTTGGCGGCGCGGGCGGCGGCAATGTAGCCGGCAGCATAGTCGGCACCACCGGCCGCAACCGCTGCCGACAGCGGATCAGCGCGGAAGGTGCCTGGCGACTCCAGATTGCCGTGAAAGTCGTTCAGGCCGATGATCTTGATCTGGAGCGGCTTGGGCGCTGCAACGGCAGCAGCCGGGGCACCGGCCTGGGCGAGCACGGAGCAACCGGCGAGGGCCAGGCTGGAGGCCAGCACGGACAACTTGGACATGGCGAATTCCTGCATTCAGTGAAGATAGCGCATTGAAGCGGCAGGAAGTGACAGGGCGTTGACCCTCGTCTGCGCCAAACAGACCTGAAGCGACCCGCAGCGGGCCGCCCCCGGCTCAAGCCAGCAATCGCAGAGCCACGTCGAGTTGTTCGGTGGGCAGGCGCTTGAAACCCGAGCGGGCAAAGCGCTGCAACCTGCCGATCACCAGACAGGTCAGGGCGGACGCCTGCCCGTTGGCATCGACTGTGGGGGTGGCCGAGCCTTCTTGCTCGGCAGCCGTGCGCAACGCGGCGCGCAACTGCGACTCGACCCGGTCAAAGAACTGGCTCATGCGCACGCCCAATCGTTCGTTCTCGAACACCAGCGCATCGCCCACCATGACGCGGGCCATGCCCGGGTTGCGCTCACCGAACTGCAGCAGCACCTGCACCATGCGCGCTGCCTGCGCGCGGCCGGCCGGCTCTCGCTCGGCGATCTGGTTGATCAGACTGAAGACGCTGGACTCGATGAACTCGATCAGACCCTCGAACATCTGCGCCTTGCTGGCGAAGTGGCGATACAGCGCAGCCTCGCTGACCGACAGTCGAGAAGCCAAGGCAGCGGTGGTGATGCGGTCGGCGCCGGGTTGCTCCAGCATCTCGGCCAGCGCCTGCAGGATCTGGATGCGTCGCTCACCGGGCTTGGGACGCTTGCGAGCGGCGGTCACCTCCACCGGAGGCTGAGCGGCTTCAGAGGGCACAAGGCCAGTAACGAGTGGCGCCAGCGGCGCGGTGGGCATATCGGACATCACAACGCGCTGTGCAACTGTTGAAGCGAGCGGATTCTTGCACACACATAAGCCGGCTTGCGGGCCATGCGCTGCCCCAACTCGGGGCCATGGCCATGGTGCCGGGCCCAGCGTTGCATCCACACCGTGCGCATGCCCAATCCGTAGGCGGCTTTTTGATGGACCAGTGTGTCTTCGACCAGCACGCAGCGCTCGGGCGTCACGCCGAGCCTGGCCACCAGCGCGCGGAACATCCGGGCGTCCGGCTTGGGTCGCAACTCGCCAAACATGGTCATCTGCTCGATGCTGATCACCCCATCGAACAAGCCACGCAGCTTGAGCGCGGCCAGCACCCGCTCACTGTAGGCCAGTGGTGCATTGGTCAGGATCAGGCGGCGCCCGGCCAGGCGGGCCACGGCTGCCACATCATGGGCATGGGTCACCACATCCTGCTCCAGCGTGGGCAGCACATGCGTGTGATGCAGAAAGTGGTCGCGCTGCACGCCATGGTGGCGAATCAAGCCCAGCAGGGTCGCGCCATAGCGCCGCCAATAGTGGCCGCGCAGGCGGTTGGCCTCCTCCAGGCTGACGCCCAGGTGTTCGACCATGTAGCCGTTCATCGAGCTGTCGAGGTGCTTGAACGCCGAAGCCGAGGCGTTGTGCAGGGTGTTGTCGAGGTCGAACAACCAGACCGTGCGCGGGTCACGTGCCGCAGACGTCATGAGTGGATCCTGTCGCTCAATGCGAACGGATCATCGTGCCGAAGGCCTGGTCGGTGAGGATCTCGAGCAGCAGCGCATGCGGCACGCGGCCGTCAATGATGTGCACGGCGTTGACGCCGCTCTTGGCCGCGTCCAGCGCACCGGCGATCTTGGGCAGCATGCCGCCGCTGATGGTGCCGTCAGCAAACAGCTCGTCGATGCGGCGTGCGGTCAGGTCGGTCAACAGCTGGCCCTGCTTGTCGAGCACGCCGGCGATGTTGGTCAGCATCAGCAGCTTCTCGGCCTTGAGCACGGTGGCCAGCTTGGCCGCCACCACGTCGGCATTGATGTTGTAGCTCTCGTTGTTCTCGCCAAAGCCGATCGGGCTGATCACCGGGATGAAGGCGTCGTCCTGCAGGGCCTTGACCACGCTGGGGTCGATCGACTCGATCTCGCCGACCTGACCCACGTCGTGCTCCTTGCTTGGATCATCCTTGTCGAGCATCTTCAGCTTGCGGGCACGGATCATCGCACCGTCACGACCGGTCAGGCCCACGGCCTTGCCGCCAGCGGCGTTGATCAGGCCGACGATGTCCTGCTGCACCTCACCGCCCAGCACCCACTCGACCACCTCCATGGTCTCTTCGTCGGTCACTCGCATGCCCTGGATGAAGGTGCCCTTCTTGCCCAGACGGTTCAGCGCCTCGTCGATCTGAGGGCCACCGCCGTGCACCACCACCGGATTCATGCCCACCAGCTTGAGCAGCACGATGTCTTCGGCGAAATCCTGCTGCAACGCAGGGTCGGTCATGGCGTTGCCGCCGTACTTGATGACCAAGGTCTTGCCATGAAACCGGCGGATGTAAGGCAGCGCCTGGGCCAAGATCTCTGCCTTGTCGCGGGGCTGAATGAGTTCGAGCGTCGTGGCAGCAGGGGTAGTGGTCATGGCAGGCAGGGTCGTTGAAGGGGAAACAGGCCCGATCATTCTAGAAGCCTGCCAAGACGGCGCTGACTCAGCCCTGGCCGGGCCAAGATCCGCTAACCTGCCACATTGCGCCAGCGCTGCAGCCGGAAGGCATGTCAGCGCAAGTCACCTGTGGCGCGTTGTTCCAGACAAGGAGCCCTCATTCATGAACACCCCCCGTTTTCGCACCCTGCGCCGTCTGGCCGCCTTGGCCGTTCTGGTGGCCTCGGCCGGCCCGCTGGCCGCTGCCGAGGGCGAGGTGCGCAAGATCGACAAGGCCCAGGGCAAGGTCACGATCAAGCATGGCGAGCTGAAGAACCTCGACATGCCGCCGATGACCATGGTGTTCCGGGCTCGTCCGGCCAGCCTGCTGAACGATCTGGCCGAAGGCGATCTGATCAGCTTCGATGCCGACAAGATCGACGGCCAGTACACGGTGACCGCCATCCGCAAGAAGTGAGCGCCCGCCGGAGGCCGCACCGCCCCCGCCGAGCAGGCCGCCGTCAAC
>CALRVU010000209.1:0-6106 GCA_943371685.1 Bordetella parapertussis
CGAAGGCGCCCGCCAACTGGCGACTGAAGCCATGCGGGCCGCCCTCCACCCCGGCGGATTTCTGTGCCTGGGACACTCGGAATCGATCGGCCACGTGGTCAGCGGTTTCGAGATGCGCCGATTTCCGGATGCGCTGGTCTATCAAAAACTGGCGGGACCAGGACCATGAGCAAGCGGCGTGTACAGCGTCACACCCTGTTCGCCAGCGCACCAATCAACCCTACAGAGTTTGGCGCGCCTGCCGAAACACCTGACAGGGGCCTCTGCTTGCACTGCAGTGCCCACTGCTAAAACCGCCATGCCCCAGGGGTGACGGAGAACACAGGACAGACGATGAAAAGCGTATTTCTGGTCGACGACTCAGCCACCATGTTGATGAGCTTGAAGGGCACGTTGGAAATCAGCGGCTTCAAGGTTGACACGGCCGGAGACGGCGAGGCAGCACTGGGCAAGCTGCGCGGCGGGCTCAAGCCCGATCTGATCATCACCGACATCAACATGCCCCGCATGGACGGCATTGCGCTGATCCGTGAAGCGCGCAAGTTGCTGCGCTTCACGCCGATCCTGGCCCTGACCACCGAAAGCCAGCAAGGCAAGCGCGATGAAGCCAAGCAATGTGGCGCAACTGGCTGGCTGGTCAAGCCGGTGGGTGGCGCCGAGTTGGTCAAGGTCATCAAGCAAGTGCTCCCGGGCGCTTGAGCACGAACATGAACGCATCGACTGAGTCCAAACCCAGCCCGGTGGTTCGGCACCGCCGTCTGGTGATCCTTTGCGCCCTGGTAGTGACCCTGCTTGGCGCCCATGCCCTGTGGCCTGAAGTGGTCGATCAAGGCCATGTGCTGGCCCTGGGCCTGGGCATGGTGCTGAGCCATGTGCTGCGCCTGGGGCCCAAACCACTGAGGCTGGGTCGCAATCAACGAGCGAGCGAAGTGGTGGTGCAGGACATCAGCACCCTGCGCAGCGCCTTCGGCGTGCTCAAGCAGCAGGTCTCGGCCACCATCCTCACATCAGAGACAGCGGTGATGTCGATGATGGACCGGATGAACCGAGTCCATCGGAATGCCCATGAACTGCGTGAACGGGTCGTGCATGCGGTGGAGCGCTCGCAGAGCCTGTCCAGTGACTCGATGAGTCGTGCCGGCGAGCACGGGCAGGCGGTGGCCGGTCTGGCAGAGACTCAGAAGCAGTTCGAGGCGGCTCGTCAGGCCAGTCAGGAGCGGGTGCGTGAGGTGGCCGACAAGGTGCGCCAGTTGACGCCGCTGGCGGCACTGATCAGTGACATCTCGCGCCAGACCAATTTGCTGGCCATCAATGCCTCGATCGAGGCGGCCCGGGCAGGCCAGGAAGGCGCCGGGTTCAAGGTGGTGGCGGCCGAAGTCCGGCGCCTGTCGACCCAGACCGCGGAAGCCGCCAAGCAGATCACAGAAGGTATCTCGCTGGCGGCTGAGACCATCGACGCCCAGGTGCGTGCCACCCACGAGATGGAAGGCGAAAGCACGGTCGCGCAACTCGACGAGATCGCCCAGCACATCCAGACCATGAGCGCCACCCTGGCGGATGTGGTGCCCTATCTGGGCGAGCTGTCGGTACAGATGGAGTCCGGCATGGCGACGGTGACCATCGACATCATCGACACCCTGGGCGACATGCAGTTCCAGGACATCAATCGCCAGTTGCTCGAGCAGATCAATGCCGCACTCAGCAGCCTGTCAGACCACTTCTCCCAGCTCTACCAGCTGATTGACGGCGAAGCACCTCCGCCGCCGGTTCTGCTCGAGGAATTGATGTCGCTGTGGACCGCCAACTACGTGATGCACTCCCAACGCGCCGCCCACGCCCAGGGACTGGGCAAACCGGCCGCTGAAGTCACCCGCGTTCCTCAGGCGACGCAGGCCTCGGCAGAGGCCGAGTTGACCCTGGCGGGCGCCAATGGCCCACGGATCGAACTCTTCTGAAGTCGGACATGCCCACCATTCTGATCGCGGATGACTCGCCCACCATGCGCCGCAGCCTGGAAATGTCTCTGACGCTGGCCGGCTACCAAGTGGTCGCGGCAGCCGACGGCCGAGCCGCACTCGACCTGCTCGAAAAGGGTCTGAAACCCGACCTGATGCTGACCGACATCATGATGCCCCGACTCGACGGCCTGGGGCTGATCGCAGAAGCGCGCAAGCTGTTGCGCTTCACGCCCATCATCGCCTTGACCACCCAAGGACAACGAGGCTTGCGCGACCGGGCCCGGGAAGCCGGTGCCACCGGTTGGTTGATCAAGCCAGTGGGCGGCACTGAACTGGTCAAGCTGCTGGGTGAGCACCTGCCCCGCCCTGCCCAGGCCAAGGCTGACCCGTGACGCTGATCCGGATCTGGTTTCAGGACAGCACTTTGCGGATGGTGCTCAGCAATTCCATCGGGCTGTAGGGCTTGACGAGGTAGGCGTCGGCGCCTGCGCTGCGACCTGCCGCCTTGTCCTGAGCCTGGCCGCGGGCCGACAGCAGAATGACGCGGGTCTTCTTCAGCGCTGGGTCACGCTTGATCGCCTGGCAGGCCTGCAAACCGTCCAGACGACCCGGCATCATCACATCCATCAGGACCAGATCGGGCTTCCAGCGCCGGGCGGCGTCCAGGCCCAGGTCACCGTTTTCGGCCTCCTGCATCTCGAAATCATCGAGCTCCAGCGTGATGCGGATCACCTCGCGGATGTCCTCATGATCTTCGACAACCAGCACCTTCGACATGGACGAATTCCGGAAACTTTGATGGTCAGCAAGCTTCTCTCAGAGTCCGGCGTCATGGGACTCCGAATTGGCCACTTTCTGCACAACAGTTCGAGGTTTCGCCCACCAGCTGAGCGGCGATCATGTTCATCATTGCCGGACTCCGTCCGGACTGGCGGGTGACACCTGGACATGACTTCCGGCTCCACATCGATGAACTTTCAGACCACACGCGACATCGATCGATCCATGCTGGTCCTGCTTGCCCTGAACATGCTGATCAGCATGGCTTTGGGGCATTCCGCCGGCTTGCTCGGGCTGGCTGCGGCCTGGAGCCTGCTGATCGGTGCGGTGGGCGCCGTGCCAGCGCTTTGGCGTCGCGGCAGCCTGCTGTCCCGACTGGCCATCACCAGCGCCCTGACCATGCAGGTGATGCTGCAGATCCACCTGGCGGCGGGGCACCTGAGCAGCCACTTCAACGTCTTCATCACGATGAGCATCCTGCTCATCTGGCGCGACTGGCGGCCGATCGCCGCAGCGGCCTGCTTGTTTGCCGTTCACCATGTCGGTTTCGACCGGATGCTGGCCTCCGGCATCGCCGTGTATTGCCTGAGTCAACCCGACCCATCGCAGATTGCCGTGCACCTGGCCTGCGTGCTCGTCCAGGCCCTGGTGCTCGGCCGCTTTGCCACGCTGATGGCCCGACAGGCCACCGAAACCGGAGAGCTCGAGATCCTGGTGCGGGCCATGGGCAAGGACGGCCCGATCCGACTCAATCTGGAAGTGATGCGGACCGAGACGCCGGCTGGCACCCGCTTGAAGCAGGTGCAACAGCGCATGCTCCAGGCCATGCGCGAGGTGCGTGGCACCGCGAGCTCCGTCAAGATCGCCGCTGAACAGATGAGCGCCGACAGCCTGGAACTGAACCAGCGGACCGAACGCACCGCCAAGGGGCTCAATGAGTCCGCGGAATGCCTGAACGCCATCGGCGAAATCCTCAAGCACAGCACCGACGCATCGAGCCAGGCCAAGTCCCTGTCCGTCCGCGCCGCCAGCATGGCCGATGAGGGCGGGGTCCTGGTGAGCCAGGTCATCGACGCCATGGACAAGATCGCCCAGACCTCGAGCCGGATCACCGACATCATCGGCGTGATCGATGGCATTGCCTTCCAGACCAACATCCTGGCGCTGAATGCGGCAGTCGAGGCCGCCCGCGCCGGAGAGCAAGGCCGTGGTTTTGCGGTCGTGGCGGCCGAGGTTCGCGCCCTGGCCCAGCGATCCGGCCATGCGGCGAGAGAGATCAAGGGCTTGATTGCCGCGTCGTCCGAGCAGGTCGAGGCCGGGGCGCGGCTGGTGAGCGGCGCAGGACAGACCATGGATGGTCTGGTCAGCGCCGTTCGCGAAGTGGGCGACCTGTTTGAGGCCATGAGCACCGATGGTGCCGAGCATGCGCAGGGCCTGAACGTGGTCACCCATTCGATCATCGAACTGGCGGCACTGACCCAGGACAACCTGCAGCTGGTGGAACGCACCAGCGGCTCCAGCGCCGCACTGTCCGAGCAGTTGCAGCGGCTGGACGAGGTGCTGAGCAACTTCCGGCTGGGCACCGACCCAAGCTTGGCCGCCGCGTCCCCGCCGCCGGCCAGCGCACTGCGGCGGCCAGCGCCGGCCGCGCGACCGGCCAGCCCGGCCGCCACCAGTACCCCGGCCCCGAGCAAGAGCAACGTCGAGTTCTTCTGAGCGGCGGATCAAAGCGGAGACAATCGCGGCAGTCCCTTTCTGACCGGCCCCTGTAGGGCCCTGCCCGCATGACCGCTGCCCCCGCCCCGCTCCCCGGCCTGACCTTCAACCGCTGGCCCAGCCTGCCCCGGCTGGAAGATTTCAAGCTCGCGGCCTTTGACATGGACTCCACGCTGATCAACATCGAATGCGTGGACGAGATTGCCGCCGCGGCCGGCCGCAAGGGCGAGGTGGCGGCCATCACCGAAGCCGCCATGCGTGGCGAAATTGCCGACTACAAGGAAAGCCTGCGTCAGCGGGTGCGTCTGCTGGCCGGCGTGCCCGAGGCAGCGCTGGTTGAAGTGTTCGAGCACCGCTTGCAGCTCAACCCGGGGGTGGAGACCTTCATGTCTGCGCTGCAGGCGGCCGGCGTGCGCACCCTGCTGGTCTCGGGCGGCTTCACCTTCTTCAGCGACCGGATCCGCCAGCGGCTGAAGATGGACTTCTCGCGCGCCAATGTGCTGGAGGTGCGCCACGGCTTGCTGACCGGCCGGATGGTCGATCAGCCCTGGGGCGACATCGTTGACGGCCTGGAGAAGCGCCGCACCGTGCTGGACCTGTGTGACCTGATGGGCATCTCGCCCGCCCAGGCCATGGCCGTGGGCGACGGCGCCAATGACCTGCCGATGATGGATGCGGTGGGCCTGTCGATCGCCTTCCATGCCAAGCCTGCGGTGCGCACGCTGGCCCGGGTCAGCATCACCGAGGGCGGCATGGACCGCGCGCTGGAAGCCTTCAGCCCGTCAACTGCGCCCAGGTTTTCTCCAGCCGCTTGACCGACACCGGCTGCGGTGTGCGCAGCTCCTGCGCAAACAGGCTGATGCGCAGCTCTTCCAGCTGCCAGCGGAAGTCATCCATGCGGCCGTCGGCCTGGCCTTTCAGCTCGGCCGTGCGGCGCAGGTAGCGCTGCTCCAGCGGTCGCAGCTCGGCCAGGCGCTGACTGTCGCGTTGCGGATCGGCGCGCAGCTTGTCGAGCCGGGCCACCACGCCCTTGAGGTAGCGGGCGTAATGCTGCAACTGTGCCCAGGGCGTGGTCACCAGAAAGCGCTTGGGCATCAGCCGGGCCAGCTGAGCCTGCACATCGTCGGCCACCTCCTTGGGCGGCTTGGCGTCCTTGAGCTTGCGCAGGGCAGCGGCGTATTCCACCAGCACCACGCCGGCCAGCCTGGCCACCTCTTGCGCGATCAGGTTGAGCCGGCTGCGGCCTTCCTCGATCCGCCGTGCGAATGCAAACTCGTCCTGCGGCAGCGGGTCTTGCAGAAAGGCCTTGTCCAGCGCCAGGTCGATGATCTGGGCCTTCAGCTCGTCGGCCGTGCCCAGCACCATGAAGGTCACCGCCATCTGGGTCAGGCCCGGAATGTTCTTCTCCAGGAACTTGAGCGGCTCCTTGAGCTGCAGGGCCACCAGCCGGCGCAGGCCGGCGCGGTGCTTGGCGGCTGCCACCTCGGGCTCGTCGAACACCTCGATCTCGACATGGGCGCCACCGTCGATGAGGGCCGGAAAGCCGATCAAGGTCTGACCGCCCTTGCGGATCTCCATCAGCTCGGGCAGCGTGCCAAAGCTCCACTGGGTGTAGCGGGCGGCGGGAGTGTCCGCGGGCGGCGGTGCCGCCT
>CALRVU010000210.1:0-6085 GCA_943371685.1 Bordetella parapertussis
TCTTGCGCACTTCCACCTGGATGGTGCGGGCTTTGCCGCTGGCGTCAGCCTGCTTGATCTCGCTGGTCGACTTGCGGGTCAGCGTGATCTTTTTACGGTCGGCGCCGGCAACGGTGCCGTGCGACGTGCGGAGATGGTCGAGCAAGCGCTCCTTGTCCGATTCGTTGAGCGAATCGTCAGGTGAAATCTTGGCGACGCCGGCCGACTTGAGCTGCTCAAGCAGCGTCGCAGCGGGCCTGTTCAGCTCCGCGGCGAGTTGGGCGACGGTGGTCACTGCCATTCTGGGGTTCCTTGATCTTGATACCGTGTGCGTGGAGGCGTTTGGGGGGCTTTGGGCGCTCAGGCGGTGAACCAGTGTTCACGCGCTTTCATGATCAGCGCCTTGGCCTGCACGTCGTCCACGCCGGTCATCTCGACCAGTTCATCGACGGCCAGGTCGGCCAGGTCATCACGGGTATGCACACCGCCGTCGGCCAACTTGCCGATCAGGTCAGGGTTCAAGCCCTCCAGGTCGCGCAGATCCTGCGAAACCTCTTCGACATTCTCTTCGCGGGCGATTTCCATCGTCAGCAGCGCGTCCTTGGCACGGTCGCGCAACTCGTTGACGGTGTCCTCGTCAAATCCGGCGATCTCCAGCATCTCTTGCAGCGGCACATAGGCCACTTCTTCGAGGCTGGTGAAGCCTTCACCGATCAGGATGTCAGCCACTTCTTCATCGACGTCGAGCTTGTCGACGAACAGCTTGCGGATCGAGCCCGATTCTTCGGCTTGCTTGGCGGCTGATTCCTCGGCCGTCATGATGTTGATGCGCCAGCCGGTCAGCTCGGAGGCGAGCCGCACGTTCTGGCCGCCGCGGCCGATGGCGATGGCGAGGTTTTCCTCGTCAACGACCACGTCCATGGCGTGCTTCTCTTCGTCCACGACGATCGACTGCACGTTGGCAGGTGCCAAGGCGCCGATGACGAACTGGGCGGGATCCTCGGACCACAACACGATGTCGACACGCTCACCGGCCAGTTCGTTGGTCACGGCCGTGACGCGCGAGCCCCGCACGCCGACGCAAGTGCCAATGGGGTCGACACGGCGGTCGTGTGAAACCACGGCGATCTTGGCGCGGCTGCCCGGGTCGCGGGCGCAGCTCTTGATCTCGAGCAGGCCTTGCTCGATCTCCGGAACCTCTTGGGCGAACAGCTCGACCATGAAACCGGGCGCCGAGCGCGACAGCATGATCTGCGGGCCGCGTGCGGCGGCATCGATGCCGGCAATGAACGACCGCACCCGGTCGCCCGAGCGCAGGTTTTCCTTGGGGATCATCTCGTTGCGCTTGAGGCGACCTTCGACCCGGCCGGACTCCACCACGATGTCGCCCTTGTCCAGGCGCTTGACGGTGCCGACGAACACGCGCTCGCCGCGGGCCAGGAAGTCGTTCAGCAGCTGCTCGCGCTCGGCATCACGGATCTTCTGCAGGATGACCTGCTTGGCCGCCTGCGCGCCGATGCGGCCGATCGGCACCGATTCAATCGGCTCCTCGATGTGGTCATCGACCTCGATGTCGGCGATCTGCTCCTTGGCTTCGAACAGCAGGATCTCGGCATCTGGAATCTGCAGACCGGCTTCATCCGGAACCACATGCCAGCGGCGGAAGGTTTCGTACTCGCCGGTGTCACGGTCAACGGTGACGCGGATGTCCACATCGGCGCCATGCAGTTTTTTGGTGGCAGAGGCCAGGGCCGCTTCGACGGCACCGAACACCACGTCGCGCTCCACGCTCTTCTCGCGCGAGATCGCATCCACCAACATCAGCATTTCACGGTTCATTCTTGTTGACCTCCGTCGTTCGAGTCACTGCCCGCCAATTGCGATGCAGCCGGGTCGGCCTTGCCACGCCGACCCTTGAAATCCACCACCGGAACCAGCCGTGCTTCGCGCACTTCGTCGAAGGCGAAATCGAGCACCTGATCCACTTTGCCGTCGTTGAAGACCAGCGACCAGGCCGTCTGCGCACCTTCGGCGGCGACCGGCCCGGCCTGCAGAACGCCCTGGTACTTCTTGCGCCCCTGGAAAGGCAGCTTGAGCGTGATTGAAACCTCTTCACCCAGAAAGCGGCTGTAGTGCTCCGGGCGGTTGAGCGGGCGATCCAGGCCTGGCGAGGAGACCTCGAGCCGGGCGTAATCCACGTTTTCAACTTCCAGCAGGTACTGGAGTTGCCGCGTGACGGCTTCACAATCCTCTACCGTGACGAACTCGTGCTCACCGGTGGGGTAAGCTTGCCCGGGAACGCGGTCGATCAGGACGCGCAGCAGCCCACCCGGCGAACGTTCAACGTCCACCAGTTCATATTTCAATCCGGTCACCGTGCGTTCGACGGCCTGACTCCAGCTCATCAGGGTGTGAATACCTTTTCAATCTTGGCGCCGCTCGCGAGTCGTCAAGACCTGCTGTTGGCAAATTCGTCAAGGGGCCGTCAAAACGGTTGCCCAAAAAAAATGGGCTGGATGAACCCGCCCACTTAAGTTCTCGCCTGCTGCAGCCCTCAACCCCGTCTCAGGAAACCTCGCTTCGAGGTGTTCCGATCTGACCGAGAGAAAAAGCATCAAGCGCTTCGTTGCAATTCTAGCGAAGTTCACGAGTGTAGCTTGAGCTGGGGTTCCGGGCAAGCTGCGCATGCGAGAATCGGCGATCAAGAGCAACAATCTTTGGAGTTCGCATGGGATTTCTCGCCGGCAAGCGCCTGCTCATCACGGGTTTGCTATCCAACCGTTCGATCGCCTATGGCATTGCCAAGGCCTGTCACCGCGAGGGCGCCGAGCTTGCCTTCAGTTATGTCGGTGAGCGGTTCAAGGATCGCATCACCGAATTCGCTGCTGAATTCAATTCGACCTTGGTCTTTGACTGCGATGTGGGCAGCGACGCCGCCATCGAACAGTTGTTCGTGGACTTGAAGCAGGCCTGGCCTGAAGGTTTCGACGGTTTCGTTCATTCGATCGGCTTTGCACCGCGCGAGGCCATCGCTGGCGATTTTCTCGATGGCCTGACCCGCGAGAACTTCCGCATCGCGCACGACATCTCGGCCTACAGCTTTCCGGCCATGGCCAAGGCGGCGCTGCCCTCGCTGCGTCCCAATGCCTCGCTGGTCACGCTGTCCTACCTCGGGGCCATGCGCTATGTGCCGGCCTACAACACCATGGGCCTGGCCAAGGCTTCGCTGGAGGCAAGCGTGCGTTACCTGGCTGCCAGCCTGGGCCCCAAGGGCTTCCGTGTGAACGGCATCTCGGCCGGTCCGATCAAGACCCTGGCCGCTTCGGGCATCAAGGGCTTCGGCCGTCTGCTCGAGCTGTTCTCGCGCAATGCACCGCTGCGCCGCAATGTGACGATCGAGGATGTCGGCAATGTGGCTGCCTTCCTCTTGTCCGATCTGTCAGCTGGCATGACCAGCGAAATCACCTACGTGGACGGCGGTTTCAGCCACGTGATGGTGGGCGGCATGCCTGGCGAAGAAGACTGAGGTCGTTCTCGCGCCGAACAAGAAAAAGCCCCGCGATGCGGGGCTTTTTTCTGGGGCCAGCGCTCAGTCTTCGCGCACGCAATCCACGTAGTAGCGGCGCTTGCCCTCAGCGTCGGTCTCGGCCACGAGACCATGCACATCGGTCTCGAAGCCCGGAAAGGCCTGATTGAACTCCGAGGCAAATCGCAGGTAGTCGACGATGCGCTTGTTGAAACGCTCACCCGGGATCAGCAAGGGGATGCCTGGCGGATAGGGGGTCAGCAGCGCCGTGGTGACCCGGCCTTCCAGTGCATTGATCTCCACCCGCTCGGTCTTGCGGTGGGCGATGTAGGCATAGGCCTCGCTGGGCTTCATCGCCGGTTGCAGGTCGGACAGGTACATCTCGGTGGTCAGCCGGGCGATGTCGCCCTTGGCGTACATCTCGTGGATGCCCTGGCACAGATCCTTCAGGCCCATGCGCTCGTAGCGCGGATGGGCGGCACAGAACTCGGGGAGGATGCGCCACAGCGGATGGTTGCGGTCGTAGTCGTCCTTGAACTGCTGGAGCGCGGTCAGCAAGGTGTTCCAGCGGCCCTTGGTGATGCCGATGGTGAACATGATGAAGAACGAGTACAGGCCGGTCTTCTCGACCACCACGCCGTGCTCGGCCAGGAACTTGGTGACGATGGACGCTGGAATGCCGGCCTTGGCGAACTTGCCGGCCATGTCCATGCCAGGGGTGATGATGGTGGACTTGATCGGGTCCAGCATGTTGAAGCCCTTGGCCAGCTTGCCAAAGCCGTGCCAGGTCTCATTGGCCTGCAGCACCCAGTCAGACGGCTGGCCGATGCCCTCCTCTGCCAGCTTGTCCGGTCCCCAGACCTTGAACCACCAGTCGTCGCCGTACTCCTCGTCGACCTTGCGCATCGCGCGGCGGAAGTCCAGCGCTTCGCGGATGCTCTCTTCCACCAGCGCCGTGCCACCCGGGGGTTCCATCATGGCGGCCGCCACGTCGCATGACGCGATGATCGCGTACTGCGGCGAGGTCGAGCTGTGCATCAGATAGGCCTCGTTGAACAGATGCTTGTCCAGCTTGACGGTCTGTGAGTCCTGCACCAGCACCTGCGAGGCCTGGCTGATGCCGGCCAGCAGCTTGTGGGTGGACTGGGTGGCGTAGACCATGGCCTGCTTGGGCCGCGGCCGGTTCTTGCCCATGGAGTGATAGCTGCCGTAGAACTTGTGGAACGCGGCGTGCGGCAGCCAGGCTTCGTCAAAGTGCACCGTGTCGACCCAGCCGTCGAGCTTGGATTTGATGGTCTCGGTGTTGTAGAGCACGCCGTCGTAGGTGCTCTGGGTGACGGTCAGGATCTTGGGCCGCACGGTGGCCGGGTCCACATGCTGCAGCAGAGGATGCTTGGCGATCTTCTTGCGGATCGTGGCCTTGCTGAACTCGCTGTCGGGGATCGGGCCGATGATGCCGTAGTGGTTGCGGGTCGGCGTCAGGAACACCGGCACCGCGCCCGTCATGATGATGGCGTGCAGGATGGACTTGTGGCAGTTGCGGTCGACCAGCACCACATCGTCAGGTGCCACCGTGTGGTGCCAGACCATCTTGTTCGAGGTCGAGGTGCCGTTGGTGACGAAGAAGCAGTGGTCGGCATTGAAGATGCGCGCGGCGTTCTTCTCGCTGGCGGCCACAGGGCCGGTGTGGTCCAGCAGCTGGCCGAGCTCCTCGACCGCGTTGCACACGTCAGCCCGCAGCATGTTCTCGCCGAAGAACTGGTGGAACATCCGGCCGATGGGGCTCTTCAGGAAGGCGACGCCACCCGAATGACCTGGGCAATGCCACGAGTAGGAACCGTCCTGAGCGTAGTCAACCAGCGCCCGGAAGAACGGCGGCGCCAGCGAATCCAGGTAGCTCTTGGACTCGCGGATGATGTGGCGGGCCACGAACTCCGGCGTGTCCTCGAACATGTGAATGAAGCCGTGCAATTCGCGCAGGATGTCGTTCGGGATGTGCTGCGAGGTGCGGGTCTCGCCGTACAGGTAGATCGGAATGTCGGCGTTGCGAAAGCGGATCTCGGTGATGAACTTGCGCAGGTTCAGGACGGCCGGATCGAGCTCGGGCCCGGGCGTGAACTCTTCGTCGTCAATCGACAGGATGAAGGCGCCGGCGCGGCTCTGCTGCTGGGCAAACTGCGACAGGTCACCGTAGCTGGTCACGCCGATGACTTCGAAACCCTCTTTCTGGATCGCATCTGCCAAGGCCCGGATGCCGAGACCGGAGGTGTTCTCCGAGCGGAAGTCCTCGTCGATGATGACGATGGGAAAAGAAAAGCGCTGCATGGCGGCCGCTCCGGGCTGAAGGGTGAAAAAACGCGAAGGGCGAAGTGTAGGGCCGAACCGTGACAAAGTCGGTCTGGCAGCGCAGCGGGAACCCGTCGCAATCAACACAGCGGCAGAGGCGCGACACTTCGAGTTCTGGTTCAAAACTTTATGCCCGGCCTTCAATACATCGCGCAATTCAGCTATGATGGAGGGCTACCCCTGCGGAGGGGTGGATGAGCGGTTTAAGTCGCACGCCTGGAAAGCGTGTGTGGG
>CALRVU010000211.1:0-6079 GCA_943371685.1 Bordetella parapertussis
GGTCGTCATCGTCCTTGCGCACGGTCGGCTTGTTCGGCGGGATCACCACGGTCTCGAGACCGTAGATCTCCTGGAACTCATAGGCCTCGGTGTCGGCCGTGCCGGTCATGCCGCCGAGCTTGCCGTACATGCGGAAATAGTTCTGGAAGGTGATCGAGGCGAGGGTCTGGTTCTCGCTCTGGATCTGCACCCCTTCCTTGGCTTCCACCGCCTGGTGCAGGCCGTCGGACCAGCGGCGACCGGTCATCAGGCGGCCGGTGAACTCGTCGACGATGACGACTTCGCCGTTCTGCACCACATAGCTCTGGTCGCGGTGGTACAGGTGGATGGCGCGCAGGGCGGCATACACATGGTGCATCAGCGTGATGTTGGCGGGGTCGTAGAGGCTGGCGCCTTCTGCCAGCAGACCGGCTTCGCCCAGGATGCGCTCGGCGTTCTCGTGGCCGGCTTCGGTCAGGAAGACCTGATGGCTCTTTTCGTCGACGGTGAAGTCACCGGCTTCGATGACGCCCTCGCCAGTGCGCGGATCCGCTTCGCCGATCTGCTTCTTGAGCCGGGGCACGACGGCATTGATGCGCACATACAGCTCGGTGTGGTCTTCGGCCTGGCCCGAGATGATCAGCGGGGTGCGGGCTTCGTCGATCAGGATCGAGTCCACCTCGTCGACGATGGCGTAGGACAGACCGCGCGCCACGCGGTCGCCCTGCTCATAGACCATGTTGTCGCGCAGGTAGTCGAAGCCGAATTCGTTGTTGGTGCCGTAGGTGATGTCGGCGGCGTAGGCGGCCTGCTTCTCGGCGCGGTCCATGCCGGGCACATTGACGCCCACGGTCAGGCCGAGGAAGTTGTACAGGCGGGCCATCCACTCCGCGTCACGGCGGGCCAGGTAGTCGTTGACGGTGACCACATGCACGCCCTTGGCAGGCAGCGCATTCAGGTAGACCGGCAGCGTGGCCATCAGGGTCTTGCCCTCACCCGTGCGCATTTCGGCGATCTTGCCGTTGTGCAGCGTCATGCCGCCCAGCAGCTGCACGTCAAAGTGACGCATCTTCAGCACCCGCTTGCCAGCCTCGCGCACGGTGGCAAAGGCCTCGGGCAGGAGCGCGTCCAGGGTCTCGCCCTGGGCCAGACGGGCCCGGAACTCGGCGGTCTTGGCCTGCAGCGCAGTGTCATCGAGCTGCGCAAAGCGAGGCTCGAGGGCATTGATCTGCTCGACGACCTTGCGGTAGGTCTTGAGCAAGCGGTCGTTGCGACTGCCGAAAATCTGGGTAAGGAGCTTGGGCAACATGCGGCGTCGTAACCTGGGTATTCGTGTGGCGAGGCAACTCGCGAGGGCAGACTTGCCAACCCGCGAGGCACAACACTGACAAGGCCGATCCGTGCGCGGTCAGTGCTGAAGGAGTTCAGATGGGGGCGCCTGCGAGCCTTGCAAGCACCGTGGGATGCATCGCAAAGCGGACGAGTTTAGCACCGGGGTTGTTCGGTTCCGTGTCAGCGCTCAGGGCCGCCAGACCGGTGCAGGCGCCTGGGCCTGCGGACCCGGCGCGGGCACGGCGGCCAGGAACTTGGAGGGATTCTGCGGAACGCCTTCGACCAGCACCTCGAAGTGCAGATGCGGGCCGGTGGATCGGCCCGAGTTGCCGACATGGGCCACGGGCTGGCCGCGCTTGACCAGCTCGCCCGCCTTGACCAGAAAGCGCGACACATGGGCATAGCGCGTGGTCAGGCCGTTGCCGTGGTCGATCTCCAGCAGGTTGCCGTATTGAGGATGCTGGTCGGTGGACAGCACCACGCCGCCGGCTGCCGCCAGAATGGGCGTGCCGATGTCAGCTGCAAAGTCGAGGCCGGTGTGCAGGGCGGGTCGGCCGGTGAATGGATCAGAGCGGAAGCCGAAGCCCGAGCCCATGGGCGCCTCAATGGGCCGGGAGTTGGGCACCATCAGCGCCCGCAGCCGGGACTCGAACAAGGTGGACTGGGCAATGGTGAACAGGTCGCCCGTCCGCTCGGCGCTTTCGTCCAGGCCTTGCAGGCTCAGCGTCAAGCGCTCGAGCGGCGTGCTGTTGGCGGGAATGAAGGGCCCGCCGGCGCCGGCGGGGCGGCCGAGTACCGCGCCATGGGAAGGTACCGCTGAAGCCGCCGCCGTGGGCGACGGGGCAGGCGCCGAGGCACCGACGACCCCTGACGCCGCGGTTGCAGGGTTGCGGCTGACCTTCAGATCATCAGGCTTGACGCCCGCCAGCCCCGCCACACGCTCACCCATGGTCTCGAGTCGAACCATGCGTGCCTGCATCTCGCCCACCCGCGAAGCCATGGCATCCAGGTTCTCGCGCATGAAGCGGTCGCGTTGCGCAAACTCATCGCGCACCACCAGCTTGACCAACTGACTGACGACCGGCCAGCCCTCGCGGGCGGCCGTGAGAAAGATGAAGTGATAGACCGCGCCGGAGAGCAGCAGCATCACGACGACCAGCGCCGTGATGGCCATTGCCAATTGCGCCCGGCTGACGCTGAAAACGCGCGTTCTGGAAAGAACGCCGTGGGTCACCATGATCTGCATCGCTACTACACTCTGTGGATATGAGTCGTCCGTCCCAACAGCCCCATACCCGCCCTGTGTCCGAGGCCCTGGGTGCCAACACGACTTTGGGCCGACTGCTGGAACGACTGAAGGAATCCGAGGCCCGCATGGTAGCCGTGCGCGCGGTGCTTGCGCCGGCGATGCGAGCTCACGTGCGCGCCGGCGTGCTGGACGCCGAGGGCTGGAACCTGCTGGCGCCCAATGGCGCCGTGGCCGCGAAGTTGCGCCAGAGCCTGCCATTGCTGGAGCAGGTGCTGGCTGACCAAGGCTGGCCGAAGGTCGAGATCAGGGTCAAGGTCCAGGCCCCGTCAGGACGCTGAATCTGGCGCCGGACCGAGGCCCGGCAATGTGGTGCCGACTATCCGAATCGAACGGATGACCTACCGCTTACAAGGCGGTTGCTCTACCAGCTGAGCTAAGTCGGCCCGACAGGCCCGTCATTCTAGGTGAAGCAGCCAGGCCTGGGGATCAAGCAGATCACTTGATGCGTTTGAGCGCGGGGCGGCCCGTCGGAGCGGTAGGCGCCGGCGTGGGCGAATCTGGCGGCGGCGTGTCGTGGTCATCGGTCGACGCCTCCAGCTCGGTCTCGGCGTTGTCCACCGCAGCCAGATGCAGACCGCGCGGCGCACGATCGGCACCAGCCTCAGGCTGAGCCTCGTCACCTGCAGCCTGCCCGCTCACCGGCGCCGGGAAAGCCATGCCCTGCCCGTTCTCACGCGCATAGATGGCCACCACATGGTCGATGGGCACCACGATCTCTCGTGGAACGCCACCGAATCGCGCCTTGAACTCGACGAACTCGTTGCCCAACTTCAGACCACTGGTGGCCTCGAAGCCGACATTGAGAACGATCTCGTTGTTCTTGACGTACTCCATGGGCACCTGCACTGACCGGTCAACGTGCACCGCCAGATAAGGCGTGAAGCCGTTGTCGGTGCACCAGTCGTGCAAGGCGCGGATCAAATAGGGCCGGGTCGATGCGCCCTGGTTGTCCGATGAGGAGATGGTGGTCATCAGCAGTGGCCGGTTTACTTGCGCATGACCTTTTCGGACGGCGTCAGCGCCTCGATGTAGGCCGGGCGCGAGAAGATGCGCTCGGCGTACTTCAGCAGCGGTGCGGCGTTCTTGGACAGGTCGATGCCGTAGTAGTCCAGACGCCAAAGCAGCGGAGCAATGGCCACATCGAGCATCGAGAAGTCATCGCCCAGCATGTACTTGTTCTTCAGGAAGATCGGGGCGAGCTGGGTCAGGCGGTCCCGAATCTGCGCACGCGCCTTCTCGAGTTGCTTGTCATTGCCCTTGATGCCGCGGCTCTCGAGGATGTTCACGTTGGCGAACAGCTCTTTCTCGAAATTGAACAGGAACAGGCGCACGCGGGCACGGGCCACCGGGTCACCTGGCATCAGCTGGGGATGCGGGAAACGCTCGTCGATGTACTCGTTGATGATGTGCGACTCGTACAGGATCAGATCGCGCTCAACGAGGATGGGCACCTCGTTGTAGGGGTTCATCAGGGCGATGTCTTCGGGCTTGGCAAACAAGTCCACATCGCGGATTTCGAAGTCCATCCCCTTCTCGAACAGCACGAAGCGGCAACGGTGGGAGTAGGGGCAGGTGGTTCCAGAGTACAGCACCATCATGGGGGTGGGCTCCCTTCAAGAGCAAGTCGAGCGCGAGGCGCCGAAAAACAGAAAACGCAGTGTGCCGCCGGGGCAGCCACTGCGCGAGAGGGCCGGCTGCGCAGCAGTCGGCCGGGTTGGCATTACTTGATGTCTTTCCAGAACGAGGCGTTCAGACGCCAGGCCAGCGCCATGAAACCCGTCAGGAAAATCAGAACCCAGACCCCGAGTCGAACCCGCTGATTCTGCGCCGGTTCGCCCATCCACTGCAGATACGCCACCAGGTCGCCGACCGCATTGTTGTACTCAGCGGTGCTGAGCTTGCCTGCGGTGATGGGTTCGAAGCCCTTGTGGCGATGCTCGATCTTGGTCGGATCATGCGCATCGGGCACGTTCTCGAACACAGCCTTCTGCTGGCCCTGCAACTCCCAGAGCACATGCGGCATGGCGACCAGCGGGAAGGCCGTGTTGTTCCAGCCCGTGGCCGTGGCCGGGTCACGGTGGTAGCTGCGCAGATAGGTGTACAGGTAGTCTGCACCCGAGCCTTGCGGGCCCGCCCGCGAGCGAGCGATCACGGTTAGGTCGGGCGGGGCCGCGCCGAACCACTCCTTGGCCGATGCCGGATCCATCGCCACCTTCATGGTGTCACCGACCTTCTCGGTCGCGAACATCAGGTTCTTCTTGATCTGGTCTTCGGTCAGGCCGATGTCGCGCATGCGGTTGTAGCGCATGTAAGCGGCACTGTGGCAGTTCAGGCAATAGTTGACGAACAACTTGGCGCCGTTCTGCAGCGCCGTGACGTCGGTCACCTTCTCGGTCGGGAACTTGTCCCAGGCCGCGCCACCGGAACTGGCCTGCGCGCCCGTCACCAGGCACAGCGCCGCGATGCAGCCGGCAATGAGTTTCTTGATCATGCTTGTGTGCTCCTGCCAGTCACTCAGTGGGCTTCAAAGGTCACGCGATCGGGCGGCGTCTTGAACGTGCCGATCTGGCTCCACCACGGCATCAGCAAGAAGAAACCGAAGTAGAACAAGGTGCCCGCCTGCGACACCAGCGTGCCGATGGTCGACGGCGGCTGGATGCCCAGGTAGCCCAGGACCACGAAGAAGATCACGAACACGCCGTACAGGTACTTGTGCCAGTCAGGGCGATAGCGGATCGACTTGACCGGACTGAAGTCCAACCAAGGCAGGAAGAACAGGATGATGACCGCGCCGCCCATCACCACCACGCCCCAGAACTTGGCGTCGAACACCAGCAGCAGGCCCATGACCACCACGGCTGCACCCACGATCGCACCCTTGATCAACATGCTGACGCGCAGCTTGATGAACGAGGCCACTGCCGCCAGACCGATGATGACGACGAACACCTTGACGAGGTCGTCGGTGGTAGCGCGCAGCATCGAGTAGTACGGCGTGAAGTACCAGACCGGCGCGATGTGTGGCGGGGTCTTCAGCGGATCGGCCGGGATGAAGTTGTTGTACTCGAGGAAGTAGCCACCCAGCTCCGGCGCGAAGAAGATGATCGCGCAGAACACCAGCAGGAAGCCGCTGACACCGAGGATGTCGTGGACCGTGTAATACGGGTGGAAGGGAATGCCGTCCAGCGGATGGCCGTTGGCGTCCTTCGGAGCGTTCGGACCCTTGATCTCGACGCCGTCCGGATTGTTGGAACCCACTTCGTGCAGCGCGATGATGTGCGCCACCACCAGACCCAGCAACACCAGCGGCACGGCAATGACGTGGAAGCTGAAGAAGCGGTTCAGGGTGGCGTCACCGACGACGAAGTCGCCGCGGATCAGCAAGGCCAGATCGTTGCCGATGAAGGGCACGGCAGCGAACAGGTTCACGATCACCTGGGCGCCCCAGTACGACATCTG
>CALRVU010000212.1:0-6064 GCA_943371685.1 Bordetella parapertussis
AAGGCCTGGGGCTCGCCGCGGGCGCGAAGCATGCCGGGCTCTTCCTTGCGGCCACCAAAGCGCTGCACGCCGCTCCAGCAGCCGCGACTCAGCACCCGCTGCAGCGATTCCTCGCGGGCGTTGACGACCAGCCGGCCACTGGCTGGCACAGTGCGCACCAGATGGTGGAACTGGGTCTCGATGGCGGCCAGGTCGGCAAAGATGTCGGCGTGGTCGAACTCGAGGTTGTTCAGGATGGCCGTGCGCGGGCGGTAGTGCACGAACTTGCTGCGTTTGTCGAAGAAGGCCGTGTCGTACTCATCGGCCTCGATCACGAAAGGACTGGCTGGGCCGGTGCCGGCCGTGCGGCCCAGCCGGGCCGAGATGCCGAAGTTCTGCGGCACACCGCCGACCAGAAAGCCGGGTTGCAGGCCGGCATGCTCCAGCACCCAGGCCAGCATCGAGGTGGTGGTGGTCTTGCCATGGGTGCCAGCCACGGCCAGCACATGGCGGCCCTGCAGCACATGCTCAGCCAGCCACTGAGGGCCGCTGGTATAGGCCGCGCCATCTTCCAGCACCGCCTCCATCAGCGGATTGCCGCGGCTGACCACATTGCCGACCACGAACAGGTCTGGCCGCAGGGCCAGCTGATCGGCGCCATAGCCTTCGATCAGCTCGATGCCCAGGGCGCGCAACTGGTCGCTCATTGGCGGGTAGACGTTGGCGTCGCAGCCCGTCACGCGGTGGCCGGCCTCGCGGGCCAGGGCGGCCAGGCCGCCCATGAACGTGCCGCAGATGCCCAGGATGTGGATGTGCATGATGTGTGTCAGTGAAGCAAGTGGCGCACCCGCAACGCAGCGCCACCAGGCGCGCGATGACGGGCGGCGGGGCTCAGGCGCGCAGGCTTTGCATGCCAGCCCAGTCGTCGCCGGGCTGCAGCAGCACGGCTTCAGCGATGCGGGCGGCCTCGACGCACAGGAAATGCTGCCAGTCGCCCTCGGGCATGTCGCTCAGTTTGGCGTTGCCCTCGGCGCCTGGGTTCCAGACGACGACGTCGTCAAAGCCGCGCATGGCGATGGAGGTCTTGCGGCCGAGTTCCCGCAAGATCATGGGCCGATCGACCTGTCGGTAGATCCGGTCGATCGGGCCGACCACGGTCAGCACATAGCCCCATTGCTGCAGGCCCTTGTCGGCGGGCGCGAGGGCATCCTCATAGTTGCAGCCCTGGAGGCCCTCAAGCTGAACCTTCAGTGCGTCATTGCAGCGCAGGTAAGTGTGCAGGGCTGCCTGGAACGCGAAGGGTTGTTGGCCCGTGTTGGTCACGGCCAGCTCGATGTCGATTTCGCGGCCGGACAGGCTGACGGTCAACTCGGCCTCGAAGCCCTGCTTCCAGTGCACCCGCGTGGCGATGTCGTCGGTGAATCGCAGCACGCCGATGGCATGGCTGCCTCGGACCACCGACTCGACCGGCTCCCAGCTGCGGGTGCGCACCAAGCCATGGCGGGGGAGCGGACCGCGCTCGTTGAACTGCGGAAAGATCACCGGCACGCCGCCGCGCACCGATGCGCCGCTGCCGTAGCGGCTCTCGGGCGAGAGGTAGAGCTGCTCTTCTCCGCCGGCGGGGATCCAGGACACGAGGTGGGCACCATGCACCAGCACGGTGGCCCGGGCGCCGTCCGGCGAGCGCAGGCTCAGGGCTGGCTGGCCGGCAAAGGTGGTCAGGCTGACGTCGCTCATTCTTGGCGCAGGGCAGCTGCCGCGGCAGCCACGGTGGCGGCAATGTCTTCGTCGCTGTGGGCGGCGCTGACAAAGCCGGCTTCGTAGAGTGCCGGTGCGAAGTACACGCCCTGATCGAGCATGGCGTGGAAGAAGCGGTTGAAGCGGGCTTGGTCGGTGGCCAGCACGGCTGGGTAGTTCTGCGGCAGGTCCTTGCCGAAGAAGAAGCCGAACATGCCGCCCTGGCTGTCAGTGCAGAAAGGCAGGCCGGCGCTGGCGGCCGCCGCATCCAGGCCTTGCACCAGGGCTTGTGTGCGGGCACTCAGGCTTTCGTAGAAGGCGGGCTTGGCAATCTCGCGCAGCGTGGCCAGGCCGCAGGCGGTGGCCACCGGGTTGCCCGACAGGGTGCCGGCCTGGTAGACCGGGCCCAGCGGGGCCAGTTGCTGCATCACCTTGCGGCTGCTGCCGAATGCCGCCAGCGGCATGCCGCCGCCGATCACCTTGCCGAACACCGAGAGGTCGGGTTGGAAGCCGGGCAGGGCCTGGGCGTAGAGGCTCTGGGCCGAGCCCAGCGCGACGCGGAAGCCGGTCATCACCTCGTCGAAGACCAGCAGGGCGCCGTATTGATCGCACAGTTCGCGCAGGCGCTTGACGAAGGGCACGCTGGCCCGCACGAAGTTCATGTTGCCGGCAATCGGCTCGATCATCACGCAGGCGATTTCGTCACCCTGGGTCTGGAAGGCTTCTTCCAGCTGGGCGATGTCGTTGTACTCGAGCACCAGGGTGTGCTGGACGACCTCGGGCGGCACGCCGGCGGAAGTGGGGTGGCCGAAGGTGGCGAGACCCGAGCCGGCCTTGACCAGCAGGGCATCGGCATGGCCGTGATAGCAGCCATTGAACTTGATCAGCTTGCTGCGGCCGGTGGCGCCGCGGGCCAGGCGGATGGCGCTCATCGCGGCCTCAGTGCCGGAGCTGACCAGGCGGACCTGCTCGATGCTGGGCACGTGGCGGATGATTTCTTCGGCCAGCTCGACTTCGCGCTCGGTCGGCGCGCCGAAGCTGAATCCGTCATGGGCAGCCTTCAGCACTGCGTCGAGCACGGCCGGGTGGCCGTGGCCCAGGATCATCGGGCCCCAGGAGCCGATGTAGTCGATGTAGCGCTTGCCCTCGGCGTCCCACATGTAGGGGCCTTGTGCGCGGGCGATGAAGCGCGGTGTGCCGCCGACGGCCTTGAAGGCGCGCACGGGCGAATTGACACCGCCAGGGATGGCGCGTTGGGCGCGCTCGAAGAGTTCAGCGTTAGTGGACACGGCGGGAGCCTCCAGGGGGCAGGGCAGGTTCGTCGGCATCGGCCACCAGGCCGTCTTCGGCCTCTTCAGGTGGCAGCGCCCAGAAAAAACGATCGGGGATGACCTGGCCCATGCCGGGCCGGAAGCCAGCGTCCAGGCTCTGGTCGAGGAACTGCAGGGCTTCGCCGACGGCGGCCTGCAATTCGCTGCCGACCGACAGCAGCGAGGCCAGCGCGGCCGACAGGGTGTCGCCGGCGCCGACGAAGGAGACTTCGAACAGTTCGAACTTTTCGCCGGTGAGCGCGCCTTGGGCCGAGGCCAGCACGTTGTCGATGAACTGGCCGGCCTTGGCCGGCAGGATCACGCCGGTGACCAGCACGAAGCGGGTGCCGTGCTCGGCCGCAGCCACAGCCAGTTCGCGCGGCGAGGCCGGGCGTTCGGAGTCCCAGTCAGGCAGCAGGAAGTCGGTCAGCGTCTTGTGGTTGCCGGTCAGCACTTCGGTGGCCGGAAGAATCAGCTCGCGAAATGCGTCGAGGTAGCTCTGCTGATCGTCCTCCTCCATCCATGACAGATTGGGCAGGTAGGACACCAGCGGCACTTCAGAGTAGTCGGACAGGATCTCGGCCACGGCACTGACGTTCTCGGCCGAGCCCAGGAAGCCGACCTTGAAGCCGGTGACGGTGATGTCTTCAAGAATGCTGCGGGCTTGCTCGACGATCACGTCGGCGTCGATCGGGTGCTGGTCGAAGACCTCGGCGGTGTCGCGCATCACGATGCTGGTGACCACCGGCAGCGCATGGGCGCCCATCGCCGCGATGGTCGCCACGTCACCGCCGAGCCCGGTGGCACCGCTGGGATCGCTGGCGTTGAAGCTCATGACGCAGGAGGGCGAAGTGGCCTCGACTGCGTCTTCGGCAGTGAGGCTGCCGTCTTGGGAGGTGTCAGTGGTCATGGCGAGGGCAGGCTGAAAAGAGGTTCGGAACGACGAACGGGCCGGCCAGCGGGTAGGGGAGGAAACGCGGGGAAGTTGTGAAGTTGCGAATGTGCCTGCAAACCCTCGAGTCTTCGTCTTGGCCCATCGCTATACTCCAGCCCGATTGTAGTGATCTGGCATCGATACCGTGAGCGAATACCGAACTTGGATGTGTCTCATCTGCGGATGGATGTATGACGAAGCAGCCGGCGACCCGGAGCATGGCATTGCGCCCGGCACCGCTTGGGCTGATGTGCCCATGAACTGGACCTGCCCGGAATGCGCCGCCCGCAAGGAAGATTTCGAGATGGTTCAGATCTGAGGCGTTTCGCGTGACGCAACAGAGCCGCCAGGCGCAAAAGAACGCAAATCGTTGAGGGGCGCGAGTGAGCACATTGGATCCGACGGAATCGTCACCGGCAGCAGGCCGGGTGCTGGTCATCGATGACAGCAACACCATCCGGCGCAGTGCCGAGATCTTCCTGCGTCAGGGTGGCTATGAGGTCTTTCTGGCCGAGGATGGCTTCGATGCCCTGGCCAAGGTCAACGACTGCGAGCCGCACGTCATCTTCTGCGACATCCTGATGCCTCGTCTGGATGGCTATCAGACCTGCGCCATCATCAAGCGCAACCCTCGCTTTGCCGCGGTGCCGGTCGTGATGCTGTCATCCAAGGACGGTGTGTTCGACAAGGCGCGTGGTCGGATGGTCGGCTCAGACGACTATCTCACCAAACCATTCACCAAGGATCAACTCTTGCAAGTGGTTGCGCGTTTCCGCGCAGCAGCCGAGCAGGCTTGATCAACGTACGGGCCTGCGTCTTGCAGGGTCGCTCCGCATGCCCAGTGAGACCGGGGTAGTCAAATGACCATTCAAAACATCCTTCTTGTCGACGATTCGAAGACCGAATTGCACTTTCTTTCCGAGCTGCTCACCAAGCGGGGCTACATGGTCCGCACGGCTGAGGGGGGTGAAGAAGCGATGCGACGCCTGGCCGAAGCCAAACCTGATCTGATTCTGATGGATGTGGTGATGCCCGGCACGAACGGCTTCCAGTTGACCCGCGCCATCACCCGCGATCCCCGTTTTGTGGATGTGCCGGTCATCATGTGCACCAGCAAGGGGCAGGAAACCGACCGCGTCTGGGGAATGCGCCAGGGCGCGCGAGACTACGTCGTCAAACCGGTGAACGCCGACGAGCTGATCGCCAAGATCCAGGCTCTGGGCTGAAACACAGTCAGGGCACGCTTCCAACATGTCGAACAAAGACGCCCTCAGGGCCTTGCAGCTGCGCCTGGCGAACCGCCTCCAGGCCGCGCGGGAGCGGCCTCGCGAAGCGGGCTGGCTCGCCGTGGAGTGTGCTTCCGTGGGCCTGCTGCTGCCGCTCGGGCAGGCAGGCGAGATCCACTCGGCGCGCGAGTTCATTCCCGTGCCGCATTCGGTCGAGTGGATGACTGGCGTTGCCAATGTGCGTGGCCAGCTGAATGCGGTGCTCGATCTGGCTGCGTTCCTGGGTTTGCGTCCGCCACAAGCCGTGTCCGACATGGCCCGCCAGACCGCTCAGCTGGTGGTGATGAATGCGTCGATGCGCGTGAATTGCGCCTTGCTGATCGACCGGCTTGCGGGCTTGCGTGACGCGGAGCAGCTGGAGCGACTGCCTGACGATGATGTGCCGCGTCCGGCGTTCGCCCCGCGGCGCTGGCGTGATGCGCAAGGACGAATCTGGGACGAACTGGACTTGACGGTCCTGATCAATGACCCGCTGTTTTTGGATGTGGCCGCTTGACACGATGGTGTGCCGCCCTGATGCCGTGCAATACGGTGCCTCTGAGAGGATGAAATGAGCCTGCTCGATCAATTCAAAGACAAGTTTGGCGCGAACAACGCCCCCCAAGAGGCGTCGGACAACGCGCCTGAGCAGCTCTCATCGGCGGAGGCGATCCCTGCACCGAGTGCAGACCAGGACATTGATCTGGCGTTGGACACCCAGCCGCCTGCTCAGGAGCCGGCGTCGGCGATGCCTGCGGAGCCGGCCTACGAGGCCGATTCGATGGTCGCGGAGTCGTCTGACGATGCAGGCTCCATGTTGGCGCCCGAGCTGTCGACAT
>CALRVU010000213.1:0-6054 GCA_943371685.1 Bordetella parapertussis
CGGGCTGGGTCAAGGACTGGAATGACACGGCCCAGCAAGGCGGTCTGTACAAGCGCCTGCGGGTGGCCCGCGCCGGTGCGCCGCTGTTCGTGCTGCACGACGGCCCGCCCTATGCGAACGGCAAGCTGCACATCGGCCATGCGCTGAACAAGGTGCTCAAGGACATGATCGTCAAGTCGCGCCTGCTCAGCGGCTATGACGCGCAATACATCCCCGGCTGGGACTGCCACGGCCTGCCGATCGAGAATGCGATCGAGAAGCTGCACGGCCGCAAGCTGAGCCGCGACGACATGCAGGCCAAGAGCCGCGCCTACGCCAACGAGCAGATCGACCAGCAGCGCGAAGAGTTCAAGCGCCTGGGCGTGCTGGGCGACTGGGAGCGGCCTTACCGCACCATGGACCCAGCCAATGAGGCCGGCCAGATCCGCGCTTTCAAGCGGGTGATCGAGCGCGGCTTCGTCTACCGCGGCTTGAAGCCCGTCTACTGGTGCTTTGACTGCGGTTCCAGCCTGGCCGAGTTCGAGATTGAATACGCCGACAAGAAGAGCGAAACCCTGGACGTGGCCTTCGAGACCGACGACGCCGCTGCCCTGGCCGCCGCCTTCGGCCTGGCCGGCTTGCCCGACCCGGCCAAGAGCGCCTTTGCCGTGATCTGGACCACCACCGCCTGGACCATCCCGGCCAACCAGGCCCTGAACGCCCACCCTGACCTGGACTACGCTCTGGTCGACACGCCCAAGGGTTGCCTGGTGCTGGCCGAGGCGCTGGTCGAATCCTGCCTGCAGCGCTTTGGCCTGGAGGGCACGGTGCTGGCCACGGTCAAGGGCGCCAAGCTGGGCGGCCTGAACTTCCGCCATCCGCTGTTCGACACCGGTGCCACCGCAGAGGGCTCAGAGGCAGCCGGCCTGGGCTACCGCCGCCTGTCGCCGGTGTTCCTCGCTGAGTACGTCTCGGCCACCGACGGCACGGGCATCGTGCACTCGTCGCCGGCCTATGGCGTGGACGACTTCAACTCCTGCCTGGCCCACGGCATCGGCACCGACCAGATCCTGAACCCGGTGCAGGGCAATGGCGCTTATGCCGCCGAGCTGCCGCTGTTCGGCGGCCTGCACATCTGGAAGGCCGTGCCGGTCATCCTCGAGGCCTTGCAAGCCGCCGGCCGGCTGATGGCCACCCGCACCATCACCCACAGCTACCCGCACTGCTGGCGCCACAAGACGCCGGTGATCTACCGCGCCGCCGCCCAGTGGTTCATCCGCATGGACGCCGGCGAGGGCGTGTTCACCAGCGACAAGGCACCCAAGACCCTGCGCCAACTGGCGCTGGATGCGATCGACCAGACCGCCTTCTATCCCGAGAACGGCCGCGCCCGCCTGCGCGACATGATCGCCAACCGGCCCGACTGGTGCATCTCGCGCCAGCGCAGCTGGGGCGTGCCCGTGCCCTTCTTCCTGCACAAGGACTCGGGCGAACTGCATCCACGCACCATGGAGATCCTCGACCAGGCCGCAGCCATCGTCGAGGCCGGCGGCATCGAGGCCTGGAGCCGGGTCACGCCCGAGGAGATCCTGGGCGCTGAAGAAGCCGCCCAGTACACCAAGAGCACCGACATCCTCGAGGTCTGGTTCGACTCGGGCTCGACCTTCCAGCATGTGCTGCGCGGCAGCCACCTGCATGCCTACGACCGCCCGCCTTTCCACCCCACCGGCCCCGAGGCCGATCTGTACCTGGAAGGCCATGACCAGCACCGCGGCTGGTTCCACAGCTCGCTGCTGCTGGGCTGTGCGCTGTACGACCGCGCGCCCTACAAGGGCCTGCTGACCCACGGTTTTGCCACCGACGGCCAAGGCCGCAAGATGAGCAAGAGCCTGGGCAACACGGTGGAGCCGCAGAGCGTGACCACCAAGCTCGGCGCCGAGATCGTCCGGCTCTGGGTGGCTTCGACCGATTACTCGGGCGACCTGAACATCGACGACAAGATCCTGGCCCGGGTCGTGGACGCCTACCGGCGCATCCGCAACACGCTGCGCTTCCTGATGGCCAATGTGTCGGACTTCAACCCGGCCACTGACGCCGTGCCCGATGCCGAGCTGCTGGAGATCGACCGCTACGCCCTGGCCCGCGCGGCCGAGCTGCAAGCCGACATCCGCCGGCATTTCGAGGCCTACGAATTCCACCCGGTCGTGGCCAAGTTGCAGGTCTATTGCTCTGAAGACCTGGGCGCCTTCTACCTGGACGTGCTGAAGGACCGGCTCTACACCACGGCCCCCGGCAGCCTGGCCCGGCGCAGCGCGCAAACCGCGCTCTGGCAGATCACCCACGCCATGCTGCGCTGGATGGCGCCCTTCCTCAGCTTCACGGCTGAAGAGGCCTGGGCGATCTTTGCCGCTGAGCGCAGCAGCGGCACGGTGTTCACCGAGACCTGGTGGCCGCTGCCATCGGCCGATGAGGCCTTGCTGGCCCGCTGGAACCGGCTGCGCGCCATCCGCGACCTGGCCAACAAGGAAATCGAAGCCTTGCGCGCGGCCGGCCAAGTGGGTGCGTCGCTGCAGGCCACCCTGCTCATCACCGCCGCCGCCGACGACGCCGCGCTGCTGCGCAGCCTGGGCGCTGACCTGCGCTTTGTGACCATCACCTCGGCCGTGGCGGTGCAGGATGGTGACGCCTTGAGCGTGCAAGTGATGCCCAGCACCGCCACCAAGTGCGAGCGCTGCTGGCACTACTGCGACGACACCGGCGCAGATGCGGCCCACCCGGGCTTGTGCGGGCGTTGTGTCAGCAATCTGTACGGTGCGGGCGAAACCCGTACCATGGCTTGACCATGGCGCGAAAAACCTTCTCCAACCGCAGCAGCGGGCTCAGCCTCTGGGTCTGGCTGGGCATCGCTGCCGTGATCATCCTGCTCGACCAGTTCACCAAGGTGCTGATCCTGGGCAACTTCGAGCTGGGCGACAGTCGCACCGTCACCTCGTTCTTCAATGTCGTGCGGGTGCACAACACCGGCGCGGCGTTCTCCTTCCTGGCCGGGGCCTCGGGCTGGCAGCGCTGGTTCTTCGTCGGGCTGGGGGCATCGGCCTCGGTGTTCATCGTCTGGATGCTCAAGCGTCACCCCACGCAGACCCTGTTCTGCTTTGCCGTGACCATGATCCTGGGCGGTGCCTTGGGCAATGTGATCGACCGCCTGCTGCACGGCTATGTGGTCGACTTCATCCAGCTGCACTATGCGGGCCGGGCCTTTCCGTCCTTCAATCTGGCCGACAGCGCCATCACCCTGGGCGCGATCTGCCTGATCGTCGACGAGCTGCGCCGCGTTCGCCGCAGCTGATCAGGGTAGATCCCGCGCTGAGCTAGGGGTCATTCCCGCTGGCAGTGGCCGGGCCGCGCGCGTACCCTGCGTTCTTCCGAGGAGAACGCCATGTCGGCCCAGCCCACCCTGCCCCAGGCAGCCGTCACCGATGCGCCGCGCATCGAAATCAACACCCTGCCCTGGTCGGCGCCGCTGCAATGGCTGTGGCTGGGCTGGCGCGATTTCAGCCGGGCCCCCGCCATCGGCCTGTTCTACGGCAGCTGCTTCATGGCCATGGGCTGGGCCCTGCTCAGGGTGTTCGAGCGGGCACCGGCCTACACCCTGGCCCTGTCCGCTGGCTTCCTGTTGATGGGACCGTTCCTGTGCCTGGGCCTGTACCACGCCAGCCGCTCACTGGAGCGGGGCGAGCGGCCCGACTTTGGTCAATCCCTGCTGGCCTGGGACACCCGCACCGGCACTCTGGCCATCTTCGGCTTCGTGCTGCTGGTGCTCGAGATGCTCTGGGGCCGCGCCTCGCTGATCATCTTTGCCGTCAGCTTTGACGGCATGCCCGACTTCAAGGGCTCGCTGCTGGCCCTGCTCGACCCCGAGAACCTCAATTTCATCGTCGCCTATGTGGCCGTGGGCGCCGTGTTTGCCGGGCTGATCTTCGCAATCAGCGTGGTGTCCATGCCGATGATCCTGGATCGTCAGACCGATGCCATCACCGCCGGCCTGACCAGCCTGCGCCTGGTGCTGGGCCAGCCGGGCGTGATGCTGCTCTGGGGTGGCCTGCTCACCGGGCTGGTGGTGCTGGCCCTGCTGCCCGGTTTTCTGGGCCTGCTGATCGTCGGCCCGGTCACCGGCCACGCCACCTGGCATGCCTACCGCGCGGCGGTGGCCGCGGAGCCGATCGCGCCGGTCTGAACCGAGCACCGGCTCAGGGCCCCGAGCTGAGGCAACATGACGGGCCATGATCACCGCCAGCTCACCCTGCCCTTGCGGCCGCACGCCCAGCGCCAACAGCACCCGCACGCTCTCTTACGCCGACTGCTGTGGCCGCTGGCACGAGGGCCCGCAGGCCCTGCAAGCACCCGACGCCGAAGCCCTGATGCGATCACGCTACAGCGCCTTTGTGCTGGGCTTGCCCGACTACCTGCTGGCCACCTGGCACCCGCGCACACGGCCGGGCCAGATCGAGCCCGATGAGCCTGGGCTGCGCTGGCTCGGCTTGACGGTGAAGCGGCACCAGGCGCAGAACGCCGATCACGCCACGGTCGAGTTCGTGGCCCGCTGCAAGCTGGCCGGCCGGGCGCAGCGCCTGCATGAGCTCAGCCGCTTCGAGCGGGATGCCCAGGGCCGCTGGCTGTATGTGGATGGCAGCTCGCCGTGACGAACCCGCAAGGCGTCAACGCATCCCCTGACGATCCAGCCCCCTCCGAGCCGCCTGAGCACCTGCGCATCCTCCACCGCGACGACGATCTGCTGGTGATCTGCAAGCCACCCGGATTGCTGGTGCACCGGACCGCGCTGGATGCCCATGAGTTCGACACCGTGGTGGAGCGCTTGCGCCAGCAGCTGGGCGCCGATGCGCCACCCATGCTGGCCCCGGCCCATCGGTTGGACAAGGGCACCTCGGGCTTGCTGGTGCTGGCCTGTCATGCAGAGGCCGCCCGGGTGCTCGGCCAGCAGTTCGAACAAGGCCTGGTGCACAAGCAGTACTTGGCCCTGGTGCGGGGATGGCTGGGCTCCGCCTGCCGCTGCGATCACCCACTGGCGCGCGACCCCGAACTGCCCAGCACCGGCCAAGCTCAATTGCCCGCCAGCACCTTGTTCCAGCCGCTGGCCCGAGTGAGCTGGCCGTTCCAGACCGATACCCGCCACCCTGAAAGTCGCTACAGCCTGGTTCAGGCTCAGCCCTTGACGGGTCGCCGCCATCAGATCCGCCGCCACCTCAAGCACCTCAGCCACCCGATCATTGGCGACGCCACCCACGGCAAAGGACCGGTCAACCGGGAGGTTGCTGCCTGGCTGGGGGAGTCGCGGCTTTGGCTGCACGCGGCTGCGCTGCACATGCCGCATCCGCGCAGCGGCGAGGCCATGCAATGGCAGGCGCCTCCGGATGAAGCCTGGTTGCGGATGATGGCAAGCCCTGAATGGCAGCACGAAGCGGACGCGACAGCGACAATCCGCAATTTGCTTGATGGGGCGCCTGCCGGCTGACCCCGAGCCGCCACCCCATGCACCAAGGTCTTTACGCGGCTGCCACGGCCTACATCATCTGGGGCCTCTTCCCCTTGTACTTCCACCAGCTGGCCCACATCGGCGCGCTGGAGCTGGTGATGCACCGGTCTGTCTGGGCGCTGCTGTTCATGCTCGGCGTGCTGGCCTGGCAAAAGCGCTGGGCCTGGCTGGTCGACGTCATGCGCCAACCCCGGGTGCTGGCCATCGCAGCGCTGAGCGTGGCCTTGCTCTCGGTCAATTGGCTGCTCTACGTCTGGGCCGTCAACAATGGTCGGGTCCTGGAAGCAAGCCTCGGCTATTTCATCAACCCCCTGTTCAATGTGCTGCTGGGGGTGCTGGTACTGCACGAACGGCCGCGCCGACTGCAATGGGCCGCCCTGGCGCTGGCCGCCTTCGGCGTGGTCTGGCTGGGCTGGATGGCGGGCGCCGCACCTTGGGTTTCACTGGCGCTGGCGGTGTCCTTCGGGCTGTACGGCCTGTTGAAAAAGACCGCCGCACTGGGGGCGCTGGAGGGCCTGACCCTG
>CALRVU010000214.1:0-6053 GCA_943371685.1 Bordetella parapertussis
ATGGGCACGAGCGGCCTTGAGCAGCGCGCCGTGGCGGGCCGGCTCAGGGGTGCTGGCCAGGCTGCACAGCAGTACCAGGGCCTGGCCGGGGCCCCGGGGCAGGCCCGCCAGCGCCGCAGCGGGTGCGCTGTCGTCACGCAGCGTGGCGCCCAGTTGCAGGCTGGCGCCCTCACCATAGCGGGCCTGGCTCCAGCCCGCCAGTGCCCGGGCCAGCGCCGGGCCGGGGGTCATGCTGAACGGCAGCAGCTGGACCTGCACCTGCCGGCCACCGTGGTGGCCCAGCAGTTGCACGAAATAGGGCTGGTTGAGGTCCAGCATCACATGGCGGGCCCAGCGGGCGGCCTGCCAGCGGGCCAGGCCGCTGAGCAGCAGGCGCGGCAGCACGACGCCGAGCAGCAGCATGCCGGCGTACAAGTGCACCCACAGTGCGCCACTGCCTGCCGCTTGCCCTGCGCCTGGCCCTGCACCGCTGCCCAGGCTGCCTCCCAGCTCAAAGCGCAGCGCCTCGACCTGGGCCAGTGTGGGCTCGGTGAGGTGCAGCGCAGGCAACCAGGCCCAGGGCGCTTGCAGCCAGCTCAAGAACTGGCGAATCTGCTCCCGCCCCAGAAACGTGCTTTCCCAACCCACCCGGTAGTCCAGAAACAGGCCTCCGGCATACAGCGCCAGCACCATGCCGATGGCCAGGAGCGCTGCGCACAAGTGCATCAGGGCCTTGAGGCGGGCGGCCAGGGCGGGGCTGCAGTGATCGAGCCAGTCGGCTTGGAAGCGCAGCCAGGGTTTGAGCAGGCGAGCCGGCAGGCCGCCGCCGCGTTGACGGCTGAGCCAGCGGGCCGGGGCTTGCAACCAGCCTCCGCCAGCAGGCTGGGTTGCGGCCTGACCGCCGCGGCCCAGCCAGCGCGCCAGACGCAGCAAGCCATGTGCTGCCAGGGCCAGATAGACCAGCAGATTGAAACCCAGCACCAGCAGAAAGGGCCCGAACACCAGATTGACGCGGTGTGGATCGGCCACCTGCTGCGCACCGAGGCCGATCGCCAGCGCCAGCAAGGGCAGCAGCCACTGCGCCAGCGGCCAGGCGCCGCCGGCATGCACCAGGCCGGCAAAGCGGGGGTGGCGCTCCATCAGGTCGGCCAGCAGGCGGCGGGCGCGCAGGCTCAGAAACGCCGCCTCATGCGCACCGGGTCGGGCGCGGGCGCTGGCTTGCGGACGGTGGCCCCAGTCCGCACGCTCGCGGGCGTGCCGGCTGGCGTCGAGTCGGTCGGCCTCGCTGATCACCGCGCACTCGGGATCACTCTCCTCGATGGCCTTGATCAGCATGACCTTGGCGGCCTCGGCCTGCTGCATGGCGTCTCCTGCATGGAATGTTCTGCGGGCACTGTAACGGCACGGATGTGCGGCTCCGGCCCGCAGCGCGGACAATCGGGGCCCAACAGAAGAACAAGCAAGGAGCACCGCCCATGAGCGTGCAATGGTTCCCCGGCCACATGAACTCCACCCGCAAGGCGATCATCGAGCGCATGAAGCTCGGCATCGACGTGGTGATCGAGTTGCTGGACGCTCGCCTGCCCGGCTCCAGCGCCAATCCGCTGCTGGCCCAGCTGACCGAGGGCAAGCCCTCGTTGAAGGTGCTGAACAAGCAGGACATGGCCGACCCGGTGCGCACCGAGGCCTGGCTGGCCCACTACAACGCCCAGCCCGACACCCAGGCCCTGGGCCTGGACGCCAGCGAGGCCGCCCCGGCCGCCCGGCTGGTGGCGGCTTGCCGGCTGCTCGCGCCGCTGCGTGGCGGCATGGCCAAGCCGCTGCGGGTGCTGATCTGCGGCGTGCCCAATGTGGGCAAATCCACCTTGATCAACACCCTGGTGGGACGGCGCGCCACCAAGACCGGTGACGAAGCCGGCATCACCAAGCTGGAGCAGCGCATCAATCTGGCCAGTGATGCCTACCTCTACGACACGCCGGGCATGCTCTGGCCCAAGATCGTCGTGCCCAAGAGCGGCTACCACCTGGCTGCGGCCGGCTCGGTGGGCAAGAACGCCTATGACGAAGAGGAAGTGACGCTGGAGCTGCTGGAGAGCCTGCAGCCGGCCTACGCCGACCGGATCGAGGCCCGCTACAAGCAGCAGGATGTGGCGGACTTGCGGGCGGAGGAACTGCTGGAGAAGATCGCCCGCCAGCGCGGCGCGGTGCAGAGTGGTGGCCGGCTCAATCTGCAGAAGGCGGCCGAGCTGGTGCTGACCGATTTCCGCACCGGCATGCTGGGGCGGCTGACGCTGGAAACCCCGGAAGAGTTCATCGCCTGGCGGACGAAGGCCGAGGCCGACGAGGCGCTGCGCCTGGCGGCCAAGCCGCAGCGCGGGCGCAAGGGCAAGGTCATCAAGGCGGCGGACTGAGCCCAAGGGGCCCGTCAACGTCCTGTCACCTGGCGGGTGTTCAATCGTTCGCATCGCCCATCCGCCGGAGCTTGCCATGGACCGTCAACGTCGCCACTTGCTTGCAGGGGCCACCGCCAGCTTGGCGCTGGCTGGCTGGACGCGCAGCCTGAAGGCCAGTGCCGTGCTCGGCGTCAGCCCCTACGGTCCGCTCGGGGCACCCGATGCACATGGCGTGGCGGTGCCTGCGGGCTTTTCGGTGCGGCTCGTGGCGCAGTCCGGTCAGAAGGTGGCTGGGACGCAGCAGCTCTGGCATGGTGCACCGGACGGCGGCGCCTGCTTTGCCACACCGGCCGGTGGCTGGGTCTATGTCAGCAATGCCGAGTTGCCGCGCGGCGGGGCCGGCGCGATCAAGTTCAATGCGGCCGGTGCCGTTGTCGATGCCTACAGCGTACTGGCGGGCACCAAGGTCAATTGCGCGGGCGGGCCGACGCCATGGGGCACCTGGCTGTCGTGCGAGGAGTACGGCCGCGGCAGAGTCTGGGAATGCGACCCGCAGCAGCCAGGCCAGGGTGTGGCGCGTACGGCCATGGGCCGTTTTTCGCATGAGGCCGTGGCCGTCGATCCGATCAGCGGCCATGCCTACATGACCGAGGATGACGGCGCCGAGAGTCGCTTCTACCGGTTCCGGCCTGAGCGGGCGGGTGACTTGTCTGCCGGTGTACTCGAGGCCGCCTCGGTGGACGCCCTCGGGCTCGTCCGCTGGATTCCAGTCTCGCCGCTGCGCCCCTACCGTGGTGCGGACAGCACGGCTTTCTATCGCGGCGAGGGCGCCTGGTATGCGGCCGGCATCGTCTATTTCTGCACCACCGGGGACAACCGGGTCTGGGCCTTGGACACTGCCACCCAGCAGTTGCAGGTGATCTATGACGCTGCTTTGCTGGGCGACGCGGCGCCGCTGCGCCAGCCGGACAATGTCACGGTGCATGCACCGTCGGGCGATGTCTTCGTGGCCGAGGATGCGGATGACCGCCAACTGGTGCTGCTGGCTGATGCCGAGGGCACTCGGATTGCGGCGCCATTCATGCAGTTGTTCGGCCATGAGGGCTCGGAGGTGACCGGCCCGGCGTTCAGCCCGGACGGGCTCCGGCTTTATTTCAGTTCACAACGGGGCACCGGTGGCATGAGTTTCAGCCCGGGCATGACGTTCGAGATCAGCGGCCCGTTCAGGTCGCGTTGAGGGACTGCGCGCTCACCAGAAGCGCCAGCTCATGCCGCCGCCAGCCAGCTGTTCGGTCTCGCCGAACAGGATCACCAGGCCCAGGCCGGTGATGGCATGCGGGCCATGCGGCTCGCTGCCATGGCGCTGGCGCCACATGGCGCGGTAGGCACGGGCCAGCAAATCGGCTTCGGCCACGTCCAGCGTTTCATGGTCGTACAGGCTGTGCACCGAGTAGGGCTGGACCTGGTCATCGACGGTGGGGCGGTAGCTCATGGCCTGCGACTCCTGATGCGTGGCGTTGCGATGCGAAGCATCTTCCGCCGCGCGTCTCAGGCGCGCTTGACCCGGCGTGCCATGAGGTGCACCGTGTGCGCCAGGTGGCCCGTGGGCCATCAGGGCATCGTCATCAGTCTCGCGAAGACCAGGCTTGCCAGAGCCACTGCAGCCAGCGCAGCGCCTTGAGCGGGCCTTGCAATTGCCGGCGGCTGCGCATCAGCAAGCCGGTGCCCAGGGCCCGCAGGCCGCTGAGCAAGGCCTGGCCGCCGGGACTGCCCAGTGCCAGCCGAGCCCGATTGGCCAGCAGCAGACCGTTGCCGGCGCGCTGGTCGATGTCGGACAGGGCTTGCACCATCACGCCCCGGCTCAGGGCCGAGGCCAGCAGCAGGTTCTGCTTGCGGGATGCGGGCTGCTGCAAGCGCGCCCGGGTGGATGCTTGACGCGGGCTGGGCATGGCCATCAGCGGGCGTCCGGACCGGCCAGGGCCTGTCCATCATCGCGCAGTTCGCCGATCGATGAGTCGAACAGACTGGAGCCCGCGTTCAGCAACTGGCGCAAGCGCCACACCCCCAGGCAGGCCAGGCTGACAAACACGCCCGCCGCCAAGCCCAACGCTAGCAGGCGCTGGCTGTCCCAGAGCAGCACGGTGATGAACAGCGTGACGAAGACCAGCGCAAAGCTGGCCAGCAGCCCGGCGACCACCGACCAGAAGACCAGCTCGGCTATGCGCTGGGCTTCTTCCTGCACCTCGATGGCCAGCAGTTCAAGGCGGATTCTGGCCAAAGCCAGCAGCGAAGCGCCGAGGCGGCGCAGCGGACCGGCCGATCGACCGGCCTGTGCATCACCCATGTTCATCAACGCCGGCTGATCAGCACGCCGATCGCCAAGCCCAGCGCGGCGGCCACGCCCACGGCTTGCCAAGGGTGGTCATGCACATAGTCGTCGGTGGCACCCGCAGCCCGCTTGGCCCGGTAGGCGGCTTCGTGCTGCAGATCGCTGACGCGGTGCTTGGCGTCGTCGAGCTTGGCCTGGATGCGCTCGCGCAACGAGGCGGCTTCTTCCACGGCTTCGCGACCGGTGGCATTGAGCAGCGCGTCGATGTCGCTCATCACATTGCGGAAGTCGGCGGCCAGTTTGTCTTTGGCGGTGGCGGTGTCGATGGTCATGGGATCCCTTGGTTTCGAAATGGCTTCAGAACGAAGCGATGGAGTGACAGTGCCATGAACGGGCCCGGTCCACAAGCCTGTTGATCAAGCCCTTGCCGAAGGTTGGGCCGGAGTGGCCAAAAAAAAGCCCCGCAGAAGCGGGGCGAGGGAGGAGTCAGTCTTTCGATCATCTTGCCTTGCGGGCGAGACAAGATTTTCAACGGGGCGGCGCGCCCAGGGTTGACAGCCGGCTGCGCCGGCCCGCCGGTCAGGCTCAGGCCTGGGGCAGGCGCTTGCCGACGATGACCACGGTCTGGGCGGCCGGAGCAGCGTCCGCGACAGTGGTCAGATGGCTGTTGCTGCGCGCCAGCTGCGCGGCATCGACCTGGGCATCGGCGATGTGCGAGAGGCCGCTGAGCAGGGTGAAGGTGGCCGCGGCGGCCAGGCCGAGGAAGGCGCTGCGGACGGTGACTTGGGCAGTGGCTTGGGTGGTGTTCATGTTCGTACTCCTGGGGGCTGTCGTGTTGCGATGGAGTGAACTGTAGGGACCACCTTGCCCGCCGCCCAGCGGCTTGCGACGAAGCCGCCGAACGGGCGCCTGAGCTGCCAGCGGGCCGGATGAACGGCGATGTGGGCAGAGCGCTGGCGCCGCAGACAGTTGCGCCGGTTCTGGACAACTCCGGGCTGTTTCATGCGGCGCTGTCTGCAGCGATGTTGCCGTCGTCCGTGATGCATCCGCTTGCGCCGACCTGAACGGTTTCGCGGGCAGTGGCTTGTCCTGCGTTTCCACCGGCAGCTTGGATTCGTGGGAGCCCCCGACTTCACCGGTCCGAAACGAAAAAGCCCCGCGGATGCGGGGCAAAGAGGAGTCAGTCTTCGATCATCTTGCCTTGAGGGCGAGATCAGTGTTCAACGGGGCGGCGCGCCCAGGGTTGACAGCCGGCTGCGCCGGCCCGCCGGTCAGGCTCAGGCCTGGGGCAGGCGCTTGCCGACGATGACCACGGTCTGGGCGGCCGGAGCAGCGTCCGCGACAGTGGTCAG
>CALRVU010000215.1:0-6047 GCA_943371685.1 Bordetella parapertussis
CAATTACGTCAGCCCGGCCTTCGCCCGGCTGACCGGCTTGACCGACGTGCGCGTGCTGGGCGCCAGCGAGCAGGAGATCGAGGCCTGGCTGCGCGCGCGCTGCAGCGAGCAGACGCCCTGGCATGGCTTTGCCGAGTTGCGCCGCGAACTGCGCGAGCGGGCACCGGATGCGCCCGCCAGGCGCACCCTGATCGACCTGCTGCGGCCCACCCGCCGGGTGCTGGAGCTGGGCCTGCGCGAGGGCAGCACCGCCGCCATCTCGCAGGTGCTGTCGCTGCGCGATGTGACCCATGAAAGTGAGGTCGACCAGATGAAGAGCGAGTTCCTGTCGACCGCGGCGCATGAGCTGCGCACGCCGATGACCAGCATCTACGGCTTTGCCGAACTGATGATGCATCGCCAGCTGGCACCGGAGCGGCAAGCGCAGATCATGGCCACCATCCACCGCCAGACCTCACTGATGATCACCATCGTCAATGAGCTGCTGGACCTGGCCCGCATCGAGGCCCGGCGCGGTGCCGACTTCGAGCTGGAGACGCTGGACCTGGTGCAGCTGGCCACCGACCTGGCGCTGGACTTCAAGCCGCCGGCTGAGCGCCCGGGGCCGCGTCTTGCGCTGGGCGTCGCACAACAACCGGTGCGGGTGGACCGCAACAAGATGGCGCAGGCCATCGGCAATGTGCTGTCGAATGCCTACAAGTATTCACCCGGCGGTGGCGAGGTGGCCATGACCCTGGTCACGGAGCGCGCCGAGCCCGCCCGGGTGGGCCTGCAGATCAGCGACCGGGGCATCGGCATGACGCCGGAGCAGCTGAGCCGGGTCTGTGAACGCTTCTACCGGGCCGATGCCTCAGGCAACATCCCCGGCACGGGGCTGGGCATGAGCATCACCCAGAACATCATCGAGCTGCTGGGGGGCAGCCTGGCGGTGAGCAGTGTGCATGGGGAGGGCAGCCGCGTGACCCTGTGGTTGCCCCTGCAGCAGGCCGAGCCGGCCTGGGCCGAAACCGTTATGGAAGCCGTATGAGCCGCATTCTGATCGTTGAAGACCACTCCGACATCCGTCGCCTGATCCGCTGGTCACTCGAGTTCGAGGGCCACGAGCTGCAGGAGGCCACCCATGGCGAAGCCGGCCTGGCGCTGGCGCGCAGCTGGCGCCCGGACCTGGTGCTGATGGATGTGATGATGCCCGGGGCGATTGACGGCTACGAGGTCTGCCGTCAGATCAAGGCCGACCCGCAACTCGGCGGCACCCCGGTGATCATGCTGACCGCACGGGCCCAGGCATCGGACCGGCAGGCGGGGGACGCCGCCGGAGCCGATGCCTACATCTCCAAGCCCTTCAGCCCGATGGAGCTGAGCGACGCAGTCGAGCGGCTGCTGGCCACCGTCCGTCAGGACGGCAGGAAGTCCAGCGGCCAGGTCAGCGTGAGCTGATCCACGTCCTTGGCACCAAAGTCGAACTGTCGGATCCGCGCCAGCAGCTTGGCCTCCAGCTCGGGGGCTTTCAGCTCGCTCGACACCACGCGCAGGCCTTCGACCTGACCGCCCGGGGCGATCTTCAGCTCCAGCACCACCTTGCCTTGCAGCGAGGGATCCTCGCGCAGGGCCCGGTTGTAGATGGCATAGATCGCGCCCTTGTTGCGCTCGAACACCAGGCGGATGTCTTCGAGCGAACGCGCTGCCTTGCCGCTCTTGCCGCGCTGCATCTCGCCCCCCTTGCCACCACCGGTGCCCGTGCCGCTGCTGGACTTGCCGCCGCCGCCCGGGCCACCGCCGCCACCGCCGCCGGCCACACCCTCGACCAGGGTGGTCGATCGGCCGGCCAGACCGCCGCCACCGGTGTCGCGGCTGAGCGAGCCGGTGTTGATGCCGCCGCTGCCGCCACCGGCGTTCGAGGTGATCAGCGCCCGCGTCGGCAGGCCGGGATCGGTGCCTGCACCCACGCCCACACCCGTGCCGGTGCCCACACCGGGGCCGGGCTTGATGTCCGAGCGCAGCTGCACCGCCGTGGGCGCACTGTGCAGCTCGTTCAGGCTGTCGGCCATGGCCAGCAGGCCCACACCGGCGGCCTTGCGCCGGGCGGCGTCGATGGCCTCGCCCGGCGGCTTGCCGGCCACCGGATTGCGTGCCTCGACCACCGCCTTGGCCCGGGCTTCGGGCTTCTGCGGTTTGGCCGGCGCTTCGGCCAGCGGCTTGGCCGCATCAGCCGCCGTGGGCGTTGGCGTCACCGGCTGGGGTTCCGGTGGGGGCGTGATCGGCTCGGACAACAACTTGGCCATCGGCGCCGGCAGGCTGTTCGGGCTGTCGCGCAGGATCTCGGGCGTGGGCAGAAAGCGCGCCAGCAGCGCCACCAGCAGGCACAGGCCCAGCACGATGGTCTGGATGCGCCGGTAGCGCGCCTCGTCACCCGCGGCGGCGGACCAGGCCAGTACCGGCGCCTGAAAGGAAATGGCGGCGGCGCTCATGTGCTCTCCTTCTGCCGCACGGCGAACGACACATCACTGAAGCTGGCCTGGGCACAGGTGACCATGACCTTGCGCAGCAGCTGGTAGGGGATGGCCTTGTCGCCCATGATGGTGATGGCCTGGGCCTTGGCCGCGTTCTCGGTGCGCACCACCTGGCGCTGAGCCTTCTGCTGCTCCAGCTCGGCCTTCAGCGGGACGATCACGTCATTGGCCGAGGCCATCACATCGGCCACCTGGGCCACGACCCGGTTGCCGACGATGATCTCGGTGCCGCTGACCAGCACGACCAGGGTGTCGCGCGGTGATTGCTCCGCACTCGACTCGGGCAGCTGCACCGACTTGTGGCTGGGCAGCAGCTCGACTTCGGCCGAGTTCGACAGCAGGAAGAAGATCAGGATGGTGAACACGTCGATCAGCGAGACCAGGTTCATGTCCAGGCCGCTCTGATTGCGGTCCTTGCGGGCCGCGCGTTTCTGCAGGGGCGTGAGCTTCATGTCATTTCGCCTTGGCACCGGCCACCGGCGCATCGCCGATCGACAGCGTCGGGAACAGTTCGGTGTGGACCAGCCGCGCGCCATCGGCCGTGCGGGCCGAACGCATCGAGTCCATCACGTGCACCAGGGTGTCGTAGGGCGTGTCGGGCTGGGCCAGCACGGTGGCGGCTTTCTCGTCCGGAAACTTGGCCTTGACCTGCAGCATCAGCGCGTTCAGGGTCTTCAGGTCGTAGCCGGCCTCGGTGCTGGGGATGTGCTGGATCAGGCCGCCGATGCGGTCGCCCACGTCCAGCGCGTCCTTGCGGATCACCACCTCCAGCTGCAGCTGATCGACCTTCAGTTCGGCCACGCCATTGCTCTGCGCCGGCAGGCTCAGGTCCATCACCGCCAGGCGGGTGAACACGGCCGTCGACAACAGGAACGGCACCAGCACCACGATCAGGTTGATGAAGGCCGTGACTTCGAGGTGGGCCACCTCTTTGCGCAGGCGCCGGACTCTCATGCCTGCTGGCTCCCGCCTTGTTCAGGGGCCAGACGCTGCACCAGGTTCAGGAAGCTGATCTTGGCGGCTTCGAGGCCGTCGACGATCTCGCTGGTGCGGGCCTGCAGGAAGGCGTGGATCAGCAGGAAAGGAATCGCGACCATCAGCGCCACGGCGGTGTTGTTCATGGCGATCGAGATCGAGGCCGACAGCAGCTCGGCCTTTTCAGCCGGGTTGACCTGGGCCACCGCCGTGAAGGCCTTGATCAGGCCCATGATGGTGCCGAGCAGGCCGACCAGCGTGATCACGTTGGCGAAGGTGGCGATGTAGTGGGTGCGCTTTTCCAGGCGCGGCACGATTTCCATCATGCCTTCTTCCATGGCGGCGTCCAGGTCGTCGCGCTTGCGCGAGCTCTGCAGCCGGCTCAGGCCGTTGTGGACCAGCTTGCCGATGGCGGCGTCGGACTTGGCGGCCAGGCCGGCCACTTCCTTGAACTTGCCGCCTTGCAGCAGCGGCAGCACGGTTTCCCAGAGCTTGCGGTTCTCGTTGCGGGCGCGTTGCAGGAACACGAAGCGCTCGATGGCGATCGACAGGCCCAAGGCCATGATCAGCAGGCTGGGGTAAATGAACAGGCCGCAGTCCTGGATGAACTTGATGGCGATATTGAGGGCATTCATCGGGAGGCTCCGAAAGGGTCAGGGGACGGTGGGGGTTGATGAGGCGGGTGCAGAAGCTGCGGCGGAAACTGGCGTGGCTGGCGCGAGCGCGGCCGCAGCGGCCACCTGGCGGCGGAACACATCGCGGTCGAGCGGTGCCAGCACTTCGTCCACCAGGCTCTGGGCGGGTTTGCCGCCCAGCGCCGGTGGCGTGGTCTTCTTCCAGGGGACGATGTAGAGCACTTTGGGCAATTCTCGGTTGCCGATGATGGAGGTGGCTTCCATGTCGGCGCGATCCTGGGCGCCGGCATGCAATGAACAGGCCAGCAGCGTGGCAGTGATCAGGGTGGAGCGGTGCATCAGGCGTCCTTGCGGTTCTTCAGTTCGAGCACCCATTTGCTCACGGCGGCATCGCCGCCCGGCGTCAGGGCCAGGTAGCGCTCGAACTGGGTCAGGGCGCCGGCCTTGTCGCCCTGGTACAGGTCGAGCAGCACGCCGAGGTTCAGCGCCGCATCGGCGTAATCGGGTTTCAGGGTCAAGGCTTGTTCGTAGGCCGCACGGGCGTCGCCAAACCGGCCCAGGCCGCGCAGCAGCACACCGCGCCGATTGTGCAATGCCGCGTTGGCGGGTTCGGCGCTGAGCGCTTCGTCCACCTGGCTCAGGCTGGCGGTGCCGGTTTCGGTGGCGGGCGTCTCTACCCGCTCAGTCTTGCCGTAGCGGGCCGGTCGCAGCGTGCGCAGGGCATCAAAGCTCTGCTGTACCCAGCGGTCGTACACGCCCTGTTGCGCCCGTGCCGCATTGACCTGGTGCAGGGCGATGGCCTTTTCCTCGAAGGGGAAGGCCTGTTCCTCCAGCAACACGTCGTATTGGGCCAGTTCGTCCTTGGACAGGCGCTTGGGTCGCTCCGAGCGCATCAGCGCCTGGCCAAAGTCCTGGTAGAGCGCGGCCGTCTGGAAGGTGGCGGCGGTGACGACCTCGGCCACGCCGTAGTCAGCGGCCAGCGCGGTGGCCTGCAGCACGGCTTCCAGCTTGGCCTTCTTGACCTTGAGCTGCTTTTGCAGCGGCTCGACCAGGGCCACCTCGCGGTAGCTGGCCAGGGCCGGCGCCACCAGGGCCAGCGCCGCCTGGGCGCCCAACAAGCGGGTGCGCGGGCTGCGGGCCTCGCCGCCGCCCTGGTCGGCCTGCAGGATCTCGCGCTGCAGGGTCAGCTCGCGGCTGGTCTGGCCGGCTTGCCGGGCCAGTGCCAGCAAATGGGCGCGGGCTTCAACGGCGGCCGTCAAGGGCAGGGGATGGCGCTGCACATAGCGCTCCCAGGCGGCGGTGGCCTGGGGCCGGTTGCCGGCTTTCTCATGCAGCTCGGCGGCCTGCCACAGGGCATTGCGGGCCAGTTCGGGCGTGGCGGCGGTCTGGGCCAGACGCTCCACCTCTTGCGCGGCCGGTGCCCATCGGCCCAGCTCGGTGTAGGCCAGCACCAGCTTGGGACCCAGCTCTGCCTGCAGTGGATGGCCGGGATAGCGGCTGCGGAAGTCCTCCAGCACCGGCACGGCGGCGGCCCAGTCCTGGGCGCTGAGCAAGGCGGCTGCAGCGTCGTACTGCGCATTGACGCGCACGTCGGACTGCGGCGCTGCCGTGGCCACGCGGGCAAAGTGGCCGGCGGCCTCGGGGAACCGCCCGGCGCTGCGCGCGGCCTCGCCCTGGCGGTAGATGCTCGCAGCCAGGCGCTCTTCCAACGCGCGTCGCTCGGGGGTGCTCAGGGTGGTGCTGGCCGCGTTGCTCAAGCTCAGCACGTCGGCATAGTGGCGCTCGGCATCGGCCCACTTGCCAGCCTCGAAGGCGCTGTGGCCGAGCACGGTCAGGGCCGTGCGGCGCAAGGCCGGCGCGGCTGCCGGGCTGCGGGCCAGCAGGCGCCGGGCGACTTCGGCAGCCCGGGGCCCGCCCTCTGCCGCCG
>CALRVU010000216.1:0-6042 GCA_943371685.1 Bordetella parapertussis
ATCGGCACCCAGCTGGTCAGCGCCACGGTGACCGAGCCCAAGTACAAGGTCAACGTCAACACGATGGAGCATCTGGCTGCCAAGCAGCTCGAGGTCAATGAAATCGGCGTGGTCAACCTGGCGCTGGACCGACCGATCGCCTTCGACCCGTACACCGAAAACCGCGACACCGGCGGCTTCATCCTGATCAACCGCCTGACCAACAACACGGTCGGTGCCGGCATGCTGCACTTTGCACTGCGCCGCTCGCACAACATCCACATGCAAGCCGTGGATGTGGACAAGGCCACCCGCGCCACCGCCAAGGGCCAGAAGCCCGGCGTGCTGTGGTTCACCGGTCTGTCGGGCGCCGGCAAGTCGACGATTGCCAACCTGGTCGAGAAGAAGCTGCATGCGATGGGCCGCCATACCTATCTGCTGGACGGCGACAACATCCGCCACGGCCTGAACAAGGACCTGGGCTTCACGGAAGCCGACCGGGTGGAGAACATCCGCCGGGTCTCTGAAGTGTCCCGCCTGATGGTGGATGCCGGTCTGATCGTGCTGACGGCCTTCATCTCGCCGTTCCGCTCGGAGCGCGCCATGGCCCGCGGCCTGCTGGGCGAGGGTGAGTTCCTCGAGATCCACGTCGACACGCCGCTGAACGTGGCCGAAGACCGCGACGTGAAGGGTCTGTACAAGAAGGCTCGCCGGGGCGAGATCGCCAACTTCACCGGCATCAGCTCGCCTTACGAGACGCCGGAGAACCCGGAGCTGCGCGTCAACACCGCCAGCACCAGCGCCGAACAGGCCGCTGACCTGGTCATTGCCAAGCTGCGCGAGCTGGGCATGATCGGCTAACGAAGCCGGGCGGCCTGCCGATAACCGCAGGTTGCCCTTCGTGGCCCTCGCCACCGCCATCCGGCGGTGGCCCCTTACCCTGACCGCACGCTTGGCGTGCCACATGTCGCCGGTCGCCCTCGAGCGCACGGAGGCGGGAGCTTGGACATGACTTTGCCTCAGATCATTGTCTTGATCAGCCTCACCTGGATGATCGTGGAGCTGGTGCGCGACAAGAAGTCCCCCGGCGTGCTGTTCGCTGGCGTGGCATTCCTGTACCTGATGCTGGGCTACATCAGCACGGGCGATGCCCTCAAGCAGTTCACCAACAACGGGCTGATCACCGTGGTGGTGCTGCTGCTGCTGTCCATCGTGCTGGACAAGTCACGCCTGCTGGAGATGATGGCCGACCGCCTCGTGCGCGGCAACTACCGCTGGGCGCTGGTCAAGCTCTATGGCGCCACGGCGTTCTACTCGGCCTTCCTGAACAACACCGCCGTGGTGGCTTCGCTGCTCGGCCCGCTCAAGGGCAACCGCGAGCACAGCGCATCTCGCCTGCTGATGCCCATGTGCTTTGCGGCCTCGCTGGGCGGCATCCTGACCCTGGTCGGCACCAGCACCAATCTGCTGGTCAACAGCCTGATGGTCGGCCAGAAGCTGCCGCCGCTGCAACTGTTCGATCTGTTCCCGGTGGGCATCCTGATCGTGGTGGCCTGCGGCGCCGTGATGGTGTTGCTCTACCCGCGCCTGCTCAAGGCCCAGCCACCGGCTGAAGACACCCCCAGCGACTACTTTCTCGAAGCCCAGGTGCTGCCCGACTCGCCGCTGATCGGCAAGACGGTCGAGGCCGCCGGCCTGCGCAACCTCGGCCATTTGTTCCTGACCGAGATCGTCCGCGGCGACAACCTGATCGCCCCGGTCGAGCCCGACCGCTTTGTGCAGGCCGGTGACCTGCTGGTGTTCACCGGCGACGTGACCCGTGTCGACTTGCTGGCCCAGTTCAAGGGCCTGCGCGCCCATGGCCACCATGACGACCTGCCACTGGACAACCTGGTCGAGGTCGTCGTCGCCGCCGGCTCGATGCTGGCCCGCCGGACCATCCGCGAGGTGGACTTCCGGGCCCATTTCGACGCCGCCGTCATCGCCGTGCGTCGCGGCAACGAGCGGCTGGGCGGCTCGCTGGGCAACACCCGGCTGGAGGTGGGCGACGCTCTGGTGCTGGCCGTGGGCAAGGACTTCGAGAAGCGCAACAACCTGGGCCGCAACTTCGTCATCGTGCAACAGCGCGAGGTGCAGAAGTTTGTCAACCCGAACAAGGGCCTCTACTCGATGCTGGGCTTCATTGCCGTCATCGCCCTGTCGGCCTTCGGCGTGCTCGATTTCCTCAAGGGCATGCTGCTGCTGTTGACCATCTTCTTGTTCTTCGGCCTGGCCAAGGTGGCCGACCTGCGGCGCAACGTGCCCTGGGAGCTGATCATGATCATCGCGTCCTCGCTGGTGATCTCCGAGGTGATGATCAACACCGGCGTGGCCAAGCTGATGGCCACTGCCCTGCTCGGCGGTGCCGACTCCTTCGGCCCCTACTGGGCGCTGGCCATCCTGCTCATCGTCACCTGGATCCTGACCGAACTGATGAGCAACAACGCGGCGGCGGCGCTGGCCTTCCCGGTGGCGCTCGGCGTGGCCGAGCAACTCGGCCTGTCGGCAACCCCCTTCATCATGGCGGTGCTCTACGGTGCCAGCTGCAGTTTCATCACTCCCTACGGCTACCAGACCAACCTGATGATCATGGCGCCGGGTCGCTACACCATGGGTGACTTCGTACGCACAGGCACGCCGGTGGCCCTTGTGTTCCTCGGTGTGGCGCTGGCCGCCATCCCGGTGTTTTTCCCCTTCCGCTGACTCAAGCCGGCCACCGGCCGGCCGATACCTGTTGAGCAAGGGCGCCCGATCCGGGTGCTCCACAGAATGCTTCGGGGTGTCGGATGGTCGGCTCGTCAGTCAACAAAGAATCGCGGCCGGGCCGCACTGGCGCCAGGCCCAGCCTGCTGGTGCTGCTGCTGGCCACCAGCAGTCTGCTGATCGCCTGTGGCGGCGGCGGTGACGCCAGCCTGGGCTCGAGCAACGGCAGCGGCACGGGCACCGCCTCCGAGGCCGGCAATGGCAGCGCAGAAGGCACGCCTTCGACGCCAGAAGCTGGCAGCGACAGCGGTTTGGTCGATGCGGCCGGCGGCGGACTCAGCGGTGTTCAGACAACGACCACGGCTCCCACGCGGGCAGACGCCTTTCGCCTGCTGACCCAGGCAACTTTCGGTCCGACCGAGGCCGATCTGACCCGCGTCACCCAGCTCGGCCTAGCCGGCTGGCTGGATGAGCAGTTGGCCAAGCCAGCCGTTGCCGTGCACGCCGCGCGCTGGCAGGCCGACACCGCCGCCCTGAACGCCAACGCCAATGCGAGCCGCCGCTTTGCGGGGGCCGACTCCATCGTCTCGTCGTTCTACCAGCAGGCCCTGCAGGGCAACGACCAGGTCCGCCAACGCGTGGCCTACGCCCTGTCCCAGATCATCGTGGTGTCCACCGCGGATCTGCAAGGCGCCCGAACCGAATCCGTGGCGAGCTGGATGGACATGCTCAACCGCAACGCCTTGGGCAACTTCCGCACCTTGCTGGACGAGGCCGCCACCCACCCCGCCATGGGCCAGTACCTGTCGCACCTGAACAATGTCAAGGACGACCCGGCCACCGGCCGCACGCCCGACCAAAACTTTGCCCGGGAGCTGATGCAGCTCTTCACCATCGGCCTAGTCCAGCTCAATGCCGACGGCAGCCCGCGCCTGGACAGCCAGGGCAAGCCTGCCGAAACCTACGGGACCACCGACATCCTGGGCATGGCCCGGGTCTTCACCGGCTACGGCTGGGCCGGCACCGACCCGAAGGCCTTGGCACCCTGGTCCATCGGCAACAGCTTTGCCACCGACCGCATGAACCGCCCCATGCAGGCCTATCCCAACCTGCACTCGACCCAGGAGAAGCGCTTTCTGGGCACGGTGATCGCGTCCAGCGGTGTGCCAGATACCGCAGGCGACCGCAAGAAGGCGCTCGACCTGCTGTTCGCCCATCCGAACGTCGGCCCCTTCATCGGCCGCCAGTTGATCCAGCGTCTGGTGACCAGCCACCCCAGCCCGGCCTACGTGCAGCGTGTGGCCACCGTCTTCAACAACAACGGCAAGGGCGTGCGCGGTGACCTGAAGGCCGTCGTGCGGTCCATCCTGATGGACAACGAGGCCCGATCCGGCAGCCTCGCCGCGGGCGATGCCTACGGCAAGGTGCGGGAACCGGTGCTGCGACTCACGGCCCTGCTCCGGGCCTATCCGACTCGCTCCCTCAGCGGCCGCGTGCTGGTGGCGCCCGGGTCCGATCCCGCCAACACCCTGGGTCAGTCCCCGCTGGGATCACCTTCGGTCTTCAACTTCTACCGGCCGGGCTATGTTCCGCCGGGCGCTGAAGCCGCTCAGCGCAAGCTGACGCTGCCCGAAATGCAGATCACCACCGAAACCAGCGTGGCCGGCTATGCCAACACCATGTTGAACGTGCTGGGCAACGGCGCCGGCGTGCGCCTCACCGTGAGCGGGACCCAGCGTCACGACCTGCAGACCGACTACAGCGCCGACCTGGCACTGGCTGCCAACCCCACCGCGCTCGCCAAGAAGGCCGCCGACCGCCTGATCACCGGCACACCCCCAACCGGGCTGCTGAACGAAGTCGCCGCCGGCGTCAGCTCGGTGAGCTTGCCCACCTTGAATGCCTCCGGCAGCAACCGCGCGGCCGTCGACGCCGCCAAACTCAACCGCTTGCGGACCGCCCTGCTGCTGACCGTGGTCAGCCCCGAATTCATCGTCCAGAAATGAGTGCCGCCATGAACCGATTCCCTCAAAGCGACCGCTTGAGCCAGCCCACCCGGCGCGCTTTGCTGCGACAGCTGGGCGCGCTGGGCGTGGCCGGCCCGGCCATGGGCGGCCTGGGCCTGAGTCTGGCGGCCATCGGCCAGGCCAGCGCCGCCAGCAGCGGCGGCTACCGCGCGCTGGTGTGCATCTATCTGGCCGGCGGCAACGACGCCTACAACACCGTGCTGGCCACGGACAGCGCCTCCTGGGCACCCTATGCAGCCGCCCGCAGCGCCAACAGCGCCAGCACTGGCGGACTCAACCTGGCCGCACCAGGCACGGCCAAGGTCAGCAACAGCAGCAGCCTGCATGCGCGGCTGGGCGGCGTGGTGCCCATCGACCCGCTGCGGGACCAGGGTCGCAGCTATGCCCTGCACCCGGTGATGGGCGAGGTGGCAGCCTTGTTCCAGCGCGGCCGCATCGCCATCGTGCCCAACGTCGGCCCCCTGTCGGCACCGACCAGCAAAGCGGCCTTCATCGCCGGCACGGCGGCCCGGCCACCCAAGCTGTTCTCACACAATGACCAACAGTCGATCTGGCAATCCTTTGCCGCCGAGGGTGCCACCCGCGGCTGGGGAGGGCGGATGGCCGACCTGCTGATGAGCGGGAACCAGCAGGCCATGTTCACCGCCACCTCGGTGGGCGGCAATGCCGTCTGGCTGGCGGGCGACCAGACACTTCCCTATCAGTTGTCCACGGCCGGCGCGATCCGCATCGGCGGCTCGGCCAGCTCGGTCTTTGGCGCGCCGGCGTTGCAGCAAAAAATGCTCAATGTGATGAGCCGGGCCCGCAACAACCACCTGATCGAGCGTGAGCTGGCCAGCGTGGCCCAGCGCTCAGGCGCGGCCGAGGCGCTGCTGCGCGGGGCACTGCCCAGCAGCGGCCCCTGGGCCACCAGCGGGCTGGCGGCCGGCGCCGCCGATCCGCTGTTGAACTTCATCGACCCAGTCACCGGTGCGGCCACGCCCAATGTGCTGGCGCAACAGCTGCAATCGGTGGCGCGCATGATCGCCGCACGCCAGAGCCTGGGCATGACACGCCAGGTGTTCTTTGTCAGCCTGCCCGGCTTTGACACCCACGATGACCAGGCCGACCGCCATGCCCAGGGCCTGGCCCGGCTGGCGCAAGGCCTGGCCTACTTCGACCGCACGCTGACGGCCATGGGCATGGACGACGCGGTCACCACCTTCACCGCCAGCGACTTCGGCCGCAACCTGAGCAGCAATGGCAATGGCTGCGACCACGGCTGGGGTGGCCATCATTTCGTGATGGGCGGCGA
>CALRVU010000217.1:0-6009 GCA_943371685.1 Bordetella parapertussis
CTGGTGGGCGAGCGCTCAGGTCTGGTGCTGGACCCCGAGGCCCGTTCCTATTTCCTGATGGACATGCTGATCAACAGCACCATTCCTACGCTGGAGGCGGCGGCGCTGGCCCGCGGCCAGGGCGCCGGTTTGCTGGCGCGCGGCGAGGCAGCCATCAGCGAGCGCTCGCAGGTGGTCGGCCAGGCCATGCTGCTGCAGCGCCAGGTGCACGATCTGAGCGGCAAGCTGCAGGCACTGCAGCGCGCGGGCGGCCATTCCCCGGCGAGCTGGTCACCTGCCGAAGATGCGCTGCAGCGCTTTGCCCAGCTGGCCAACACCACGTTCAGCGCCGACAGCTGGTCCACGAACCCCAAATCATTCTTCGATCAGGGCAGCGAAGCCATCCAGCTGGCCGTGTCGTTCAGCCAATCCCTGGGCCTGGCCCTGCATGCCGAGATCCGCCATCGGCAGGAACGAATCGATCAGCAGAGCCAGAGGATCCTGATCGCCTTCGGCCTGGGCGCGGCCGGTCTCGGCTATCTGCTGAGCGCCTTCTACCTGACCTTCCAGGGCTCGCTGCGGCAGGTCATGCGCAGCGTCTCGGCACTGGCGTCAGGGGACTTGTCCGGCCGGGTCGAGGTGCGGGGCCGCGATGAGTTGCGGCAGATCGGCGACACGCTGGACGGCATGACCGGCCGCCTCTCGGCCATGGTGGCCGACATCCGCTCCACCGCCTCTCGGGTGGACATGGCGGGCACCCAGGTTTCAGACGGCAGCGGCCGACTGGCCGGACGCACCGAGGCGCAAGCCAACAGCCTGCGCGGTTCAGTCAACAGCATCGAGCAGTTGAGCGCGGCAGTGGCGGTCAACGCTGAAAGCGCCCGCCAGCTCGACACCTTGACCCAGGCACTGCGCGAACGCGCCGAGAGCGGCAACCACGCGATGGCCGAGGCCGTCGATTCGATGATCCAGGTGCAGGCCTCATCACAGCGGGTGGCCGAGATGATCACGGTGATCGACGATGTGGCCTTCCAGACCAGCATGCTGTCGCTGAATGCGTCGGTGGAGGCCGCCCGGGCCGGCGACGCCGGCACCGGCTTTGGCGTGGTGGCCAGCGAGGTGCGTCAACTGGCCCAGCGCTGCGCCGAGTCAGCCGAGGAGATCCGCCGGCTGATCAACCACTCCGAGTCGCAGGTGGCCCGGTCGGCCGCCATGATTGGCGGCGTGAGTGCCAGCCTCAGCGCCCTGGTCGAGGGTGTGCACGAGGTCTCTGACCGGATCCGCACCATTTCCGAGGCCAGCACCCAGCAGAGCGCCGGCCTGAGCGAGGTGTCGCGCGCCGTGGGCGATCTGGATGCCATCACTCGCGAAAACGCCGAGCTGGTGGAGGAATCGGCAGCGGCCTCGCACGATCTGGTGGCGCGGGCCCAGGCCTTGCGCGCCGCCGTGGCCTCGATGCGCCTGCGCCAGGGCTCGGCCGACGAAGCCCTGGCCCTGGTGCAGCAGGCCCAGAGCCATGTGGCCGCCGTGGGCCGCGAGCGTGCGTCGGTGGACTTCCACGACCGCAGCGGCCGGTTCGTGGACCGCGATCTCTACATCTTCGCCTTTGACCGCAACGGCGTCTTCTGGGTCAATGGCAGCAATCCCGATCTGGTGGGGCAGACCACCTCGGCCGTCCCGGGGCTGGAGCATTCGACCCTGGTGCCGGACGCCTGGAAGCAGGTGGACGAGCACGGCAGTGGCTGGGTGCAGTACGAAGTGCTGCAGCCCTCCACCGGCAAAGTGCTGCCCAAGGAGTCCTTCGTGATGCGGCTCAGCGAGCGCGAGGTGATCGGCTGCGGCTGCTACCGATCCACCAGCGCCTGAGCGGCCAGCGCCTGGCGACTCAGGCCGCCAGGTCGAACACCAGCACCTCGGCGCCGCTGCCGTTCGACAGGCTGAGCTGGTGCTCGCCGGCCAGCGCCATCGCGTCACCGGCGTGCAGAACCTCGCCATTGACGGTCAGCTGTCCGCGGGCCAGATGGACCCATGCCTTGCGCCGGGGATCCAGTGCCAGCTCGGCCGACTCCAGGCCGTCAAACAAGCCGACCCGGATCGCCGCGTCGGCATTGAGCGTGACCGCGCCGTCGCGGCCGTCAGGTGCAGCCACCAAGCGCAGGCGGCCGCGCTTTTCCTCGGCCGGAAAGGCCTTCTGCTCGTAGCCAGGCGGCAGGTCACGCCGGTCCGGCAGGATCCAGATCTGCAGAAAGTGCGTGGTCTGTCCTTCAGCGTGATTGAACTCGCTGTGGCGCACGCCGCTGCCGGCGGTCATGCGCTGCACATCGCCAGGCCGGATGGCCTCGCCATTGCCCATGCTGTCTCGGTGGGCCAGCTCGCCCTCCAGCACATAGCTGACGATTTCCATGTCGCGGTGGCCGTGGGTGCCGAAGCCGGTGCCCGGGGCGATGCGGTCCTCGTTGATGACCCGCAGATTGCCAAAACCCATGTGGGCCGGGTCCTGGTACTCGGCAAACGAAAAGGTGTGAAAGCTGTTGAGCCAGCCGTGGTCGGCTTGACCCCGATCTTGGGAGCGGCGCAGGGTGATCATGGTGGACTTTCAGGGTTCAGGAGGAATGGATCCACTGTAGGAGCGCAGCCGCGAAGGCGGTGCGCGGGCGCTTGAAGTGAGCTTTCAAATAAGATGAACCCGATCCCGCAGACCGCGCCAGCCGCGACAGCCAAGCACCCATGACCGACCGCCGCCACGCCCTGACCCCCGATGCCCTGATGATGATGGACACCATCGCCCGCACCGGCAGCTTTGCCGCCGCCGCGCGGGAGCTGGGCAAAGTGCCGTCGGCGCTGACCTACAGCGTGCGCCAGCTCGAAGACGCGCTCGATGTGCTGCTGTTCGACCGCCGCTCACGCCAGGCCAAGCTGACCGCCGCCGGCGAGGAGCTGCTGCAGGAGGGCCGGCGCTTGCTGGTGCAGCTCGACGCCGTGGCCAACCGGGTGCGTCGGGTCTCCACCGGCTGGGAGACCGAGCTGACCATCGCCATCGACGGCATCCTGTCGCGGCTGACGCTGCTGGAGCTGTGCGAATCGTTCTATGCGCTGCGGCCCAATGGTGGCAGCGAGGGGCCGGGCACCCGCCTGCGCCTGCGCACCGAAGTGCTGGCCGGCACCTGGGAGGCGCTGACCTCCGGCCAGGCCGATCTGGCCATCGGCGTGCCGGGCGACATGGCCTTGACGCCGGGCATCGAGCTGCGGCCGCTGGGCGAGATCGATTTCGTGTTCGCGGTGGCACCACACCACCCTTTGGCCAGCCACCCCGAGCCCATCGACGACGCCGAGCTGATCCGCCACCGCGCGGTGGCCGTGGCCGATTCGGCGCAGCGGATCTCGCCCATCACCGTCAACCTGCTGTCGGGCCAGGACGTGCTGACCGTGCCCAGCATGCAGACCAAGATCGAAGCCCAGTTGCGCTGCCTGGGCTGCGGCTTTGTGCCCGAGCCGCTGGTGCGCGACCATGTGCGGCTGGGCCGGCTGGTGGTCAAGCAGGTGCAGCGGCAGCGGCGCGAGGTGCGGCTGGCCTATGCTTGGCGCGCGGCGTCCGTCAGCCAGCCGCGCAAGGCGCCGCAGGGCCTGGCCCTGCAGTGGTGGCTGGGCCAGCTGGAAAGCCAGGCCACCCGCGAGGCCTTCCTCAACCGCCATTGCGGCTTGCTGTCCGACGTCGACTGAGAGGCTGAGAGTCTTTCACCCATGCCCGCTTTGCACCTCCAAGCTTCCCCGCTCGTCGTTGCAAATGCTCGCCATAGCACGAGCGATGGCTGTGCTTTGCGCCTAGATCGGAGGCACTTGGAGGCGCCCTTCGAGCACGGCCAAAAAATTCTCAGCCTCTGAGCCCCGCAGATCCCGCCGCCCATGTCGTATGTCGGCCGTTTTGCGCCCTCGCCCACCGGCTTGCTCCATGCCGGATCGCTGGTGGCCGCGCTGGCCAGCTGGCTGGATGCGCGTGCCCACGGCGGCCGCTGGCTGGTGCGCATCGAAGATGTGGACACGCCCCGCTGCGTGGCAGGCGCCGACCAGGCCATCCTCGGCCAGCTGGCGGCCTGCGGCCTGCACCCGGACGGCCCGGTGCGATGGCAATCACAGCGCAGCGACTCCTATGCGGCCGCCCTGCAAAGCCTGGTGGACCGCGGCCGGGCCTACTCCTGCGGCTGCAGCCGCAAGGCCATTGCCGACGCCGCCGCCAGCGCCGGGCACCCGCCCGAGCGCCACGGCGAGCTGATCTACCCCGGCACCTGCCGGACCGGCCTGCACGGCCTGCCGGCTCGCGCCTGGCGGCTGCGCTGTCCGGGCGATGGTGACGCGGGTCAGCAGGCCCCCGTCACCCGCTGGCAGGACCGCCGGCTCGGCCCGCAGCGGCAATGCGTCAACACCGCCGTGGGTGACTTCGTGCTCCGGCGGGCCGACGGCCTGTGGGCCTACCAGCTGGCCGTGGTGGTCGACGATGCCGATCAGGGCATCACCGACGTGGTTCGCGGCGAGGACCTGGCCGACAACACCGCCCGCCAGATCGTGCTGCAACAGGCCCTGGGCTTGCCGCGGCCGCGCTATCTGCACACCCCGCTGGTCCTGGCCGCTGACGGGCAGAAGCTGTCGAAACAAAACGGCGCACAGGCGCTGGACCTGTCCAGCCCGGCCACCGTGCTGGCGGCCCTGCAAGGCGCGGCCACCGTGCTCGGCCTGCCGGCCTGCCCAGGCCCCACGCCGGGCGACTGGCTGGCCCAGGCCTCGGCCGCATGGGCGCAATCAGCGTGGGTGCGCCCGGCAGTGGCATGATCTCGGCCCGGAACCGGGTTCCATCCCTGACAACACATTGCGAAAGAGTTCTCCCATGACGACCACCCCCAGCGGCCTGCAATACGACGACGTGGTGCAAGGCACCGGCGCCACGGCCCAGGCCGGCCAGAGCGTGACCGTGCACTACACCGGCTGGCTGCTGGACCCGACGGCGCCCAACGGCCGCGGCAAGAAGTTCGACTCCAGCAAGGACCGCGGCGAGCCCTTCGAGTTCAACCTGGGCGCCGGCATGGTGATCCGCGGCTGGGACGAAGGCGTGCAGGGCATGCAGGTCGGCGGCACCCGCGTGCTGACCATCCCGGCCGAGCTGGGCTATGGCCCGCGCGGCGCTGGCGGCGTGATTCCGCCCAATGCCACGCTGATCTTCGAAGTGGAGCTGCTGCCCGCCCCGGTGCGCCCCGCTCTGGAGATCACCGATCTGGTGACCGGCACCGGCGCCACCGCCGAGGCCGGCCAGACCGTGACCGTGCACTACACCGGCTGGCTGCATGACGCCTCGGCACCGCAGCAACGCGGCCGCAAGTTCGACTCCAGCAAGGACCGGGGCGAACCCTTCGAGTTCGACCTGGGCGCCGGCATGGTCATCCGCGGCTGGGACGAAGGCGTGCAGGGCATGCAGGTCGGCGGCACCCGGGTGCTGGTCATCCCGGCCCACCTGGGCTATGGCGCGCGCGGCGCCGGTGGCGTGATTCCGCCGAACGCCACGCTGGTGTTCGAAGTGGACCTGCTGGGCACCTGAGCCCAGGGAGGCCTGCGTTTCACTGACCGGCCACGCTGCCCTCGCGGCGCGGGTCGGCCCCGCCGAACCAGCCATCCCCCCGGCGCTGCACCGCATGCGCGCCACTGGTCAGATCAGTCTCGACCACGCTGTGGCCGCGCTCGCGCAAGGCTTGCAGCGTGGCTGGCGGGAAACGGCCCGCCTCCAGCACAGCCGGCCCGCCAAACAGACCGAAATTGGGCAGGTTGGCGGCCTGCTGCGCATCCAGCCCCCAGGGCAAGGTGCCCAGCAGCATCTTGGCCGTGAAGTGGATGATGGCCGCACCACCGGGTGAGCCGGTGGCCACTTGCAAAGCACCGGTCTGCCGGTCAAACACCAGCGTCGGGCTCATGCTCGATCGCGGTCGCTTGCCGGGCTGCACCCGGTTGGCCACTGGCCGGCCCGGCGCATCGGCCGGCAGAAACGAG
>CALRVU010000218.1:0-5982 GCA_943371685.1 Bordetella parapertussis
GCCCTGGCCGCGCAGGATCAGGCCGTTGGCCATGGGCGCCAGGGGCGCGTCGTGCAACAGGGAAGGAGGCGCCTGGTTCTGGCCAGGCAGGCTCGAGACGGTGCTGGCCAGCGTGCGCATGTCGGGCCCGAGCACGCTCACGGCATGCCGGCGAGTCACCTCGCTGGGCACGAAGTAGCGCAGCAAGGCTTCGATCGAGTACTCCACGATCAGCGTGCCGGCAAACGCACCGCGGTCGATCAGCGGCACCTGGATCTGGAAGACCTGCATGCCGTCGGCGTCCACAAAGGGCCGCGAGTAAACCGGCTGGCGGGTGTCGCGGGCGGCGCGGAAGGCCGCCTCGGACTCGAGCGCCAGGTTCTCGGAAGGGAACGAGGGGTTGGGCACATTGGGCCGCTCGGGCACCACCGGCTCGTAGCTGAGCACCGCCTGCGAGGCCCGCACCTGCCGGCGGGCATTGACCCAGGTCAGGTGGCGCACCTCGGGTCGCTCGCGCTGGAAAGCGGCGGCATGGCCCAGGAACTCGTCGGGTGCGATGTCCCGGGTGACCAGCTCGCGCGCCATGCGCACCAGCTGCTCCTGGTTCTCGATCAGATGCAGGCGGATCTGCTGCTGGGCCACTTCGGTGTCGCGGCGCAGCGACTCGCTGGCGCGCTCGATTTCCTCATTGCGCAGGTACCAGAAGGTGGCGCTGATGGTGGCCAGGAACATCAGCACCGACATCAGCGGCGCGATGGTGGCGAAGCGGTCTTGGCGCGAGGCGGATTGCTGGCGCCACCAGCGGCCGAACAAGCGCTTGAATGCACTCGGGCGGTTGGACGTGGCTTTGGCGCGTTGGGGGCTGGAGGAGAGCATTGAGCTGGATTATCCGTGGGTCATGGGCAGGCACGCGCGGTCAACGCCTGCTGCTGGTGGTGGCAAAGGCAACTTTGCTCGGCTGCTCGTCCGTATATTCCACAATATGAGAAACGCAACCGTCATTTGAAAATTCAGAAAGCCTGTGCCACACTTCGCGCCGACATCCACGGACCTTTGGCACTTCTAGAGGAGACAAACTCATGTCCGCCATGCCTGAACAGAAAAAAGTCGACGCTGCGTATGACGCAGATGCCCAGGAAACTCGCGAGTGGCTGGACGCCCTCACGGCGGTCATCGAGGCCGAAGGCCCGGATCGTGCCCACTTTCTGCTGGAACAGCTGCTCGAAGAAGCGCGCCAGCACAGTGTGGACATGCCGTTCTCGGCCAACACCGGCTATGTCAACACCATTGAGGTGAACCAGGAAGAGCGTTGCCCCGGCAACATCGAGATTGAAGAGCGCCTGCGCGCCTACATGCGCTGGAACGCGATGGCCATGGTGGTCAAGGCCAATCGCCATCACCCCGAGGACGGCGGCGACCTGGGTGGCCACATCGGCTCCTTCGCCTCGCTGGCCCACATGTTCGGCGCCGGATTCAACCACTTCTGGCATGCCGAGAGCGCCGAGCCCGGCAAGGAGCACGGCGGTGACTGCCTCTACATCCAGGGCCATGTGTCGCCCGGCGTCTATGCCCGCGCTTACCTGGAAGGTCGGCTGACCGAAGAGCAGCTGCTCAACTTCCGCCAGGAAGTCGACGGCAAGGGCCTGTCCAGCTATCCGCATCCCAAGTTGATGCCTGAGTTCTGGCAGTTCCCGACCGTCTCCATGGGCCTCGGCCCCTTGATGGCGATCTACCAGGCCCGCTTCCTCAAGTACCTGCATGCCCGCGGCATTGCCAACACCGAGAACCGCAAGGTCTGGGTGTTCTGCGGCGACGGCGAAATGGACGAGGTCGAGTCGCTGGGCGCCATCGGTCTGGCCGCCCGTGAGAACCTCGACAACCTGATCTTCGTCATCAACTGCAATCTGCAGCGCCTGGACGGCCCGGTGCGCGGCAACGGCAAGATCATCCAGGAACTGGAAGGCGAGTTCCGCGGCGCGGGCTGGAACGTGATCAAGCTGCTGTGGGGCAGTGACTGGGATCCGCTGCTGGCGCGCGACAAGGAAGGTGCGCTGCGCAAGATCATGATGGACACGCTGGACGGCGACTATCAGGCCTTCAAGGCCAATGACGGTGCCTTCGTGCGCAAGAACTTCTTCGGCAAGGATCCGAAGACGCTGGAGATGGTCGCCAAGATGAGCGACGCCGACATCTGGGCCCTGCGCCGCGGTGGTCACGACCCGCAGAAGGTCTATGCGGCTTACGCTGCCGCCGTCAAGCACAAGGGTCAGCCCACGGTGCTGTTGATCAAGACGGTCAAGGGCTTCGGCATGGGCAAGATCGGTGAGGGCAAGAACACCGTCCACCAGACCAAGAAGCTGACCGACGAGGACATCAAGATCTTCCGCGACCGCTTCAACATCCCGATCTCGGACGCCGACCTGCCCAAGCTGCCGTTCTACAAGCCGGCCGACGACACGCCCGAGATGCAGTACCTGCACGAGCGCCGCAAGGCCCTGGGCGGCTACCTGCCGCACCGCCGCACCAAGGCCGACGAGAGCTTCACCGTGCCCTCGCTGGAGACCTTCAAGGCCGTGGTCGAACCGACGGCCGAGGGCCGCGAGATCTCGACCACCCAGGCCTATGTGCGATTCCTGACCCAGCTGCTGCGTGACCAGGCCCTGGGCCCGCGCATCGTGCCCATCCTGGTCGACGAGGCGCGCACTTTCGGCATGGAAGGCCTGTTCCGTCAGGTCGGCATCTACAACCCTGCGGGTCAGCAGTACACCCCGGTCGACAAGGACCAGGTGATGTACTACCGCGAGGACAAGGCTGGCCAGATCCTGCAAGAGGGCATCAACGAAGCCGGCGGCATGAGCAGCTGGATTGCCGCAGCGACCAGCTACAGCACCAGCAACCGGATCATGGTGCCGTTCTACGTCTATTACTCGATGTTCGGCTTCCAGCGCATCGGTGATCTGGCCTGGGCAGCCGGCGACATGCAGGCACGCGGCTTCCTGCTGGGCGGCACCAGCGGCCGCACCACGCTGAACGGCGAAGGCCTGCAGCACGAGGACGGCCACAGCCACATCCTGGCCGGCACCATCCCGAACTGCATGAGCTATGACCCGACCTTCGCCCACGAAGTCGCCGTGATCATGCAGGACGGCCTGAAGCGCATGGTCGAGAAGCAGGAAAACGTCTTCTATTACCTGACCCTGCTCAACGAGAACTATCCGATGCCCGGCCTGCGTGCCGGCACCGAGGCCGAGATCATCAAGGGCATGTACCTGCTCGAAGACGCTGCCGGCACCGCGCCCTGCGTCAACCTGATGGGTTCGGGCACGATCCTGCGCGAGTCGATGGCCGCCAAGAAGCTGCTGGAAGCCGAGTGGGGCGTGTCTGCCAAGGTCTGGAGCTGCCCGAGCTTCAATGAACTGGCCCGCGACGGCCAGAACTGCGAGCGCTGGAACCTGCTGCATCCGACGGAGGAAGCCCGCGTGCCGTTCATCGCACAGCAGCTGCTGCCGCACGACGGCCCGGTGATCGCATCGACCGACTACATGAAGAACTACGCCGATCAGGTGCGGGCCTTCATCCCCAAGGGTCGCAACTTCAAGGTGCTGGGCACGGACGGATTCGGCCGCAGTGACTTCCGCAGCAAGCTGCGCGAGCACTTCGAGATCAACCGGCACTACATCGTCGTGGCCGCCCTCAAGGCGCTGGCTGAAGACGGTACCGTGCCGGCCGCCAAGGTCGCCGAGGCCATTGCCAAGTACGGCATCAAGGCTGACAAGATCAACCCGCTGTATGCGTAAAGCGGGTTGAACCTGCAGCAATCAGGAGACACAAGCATGGCATTGATTGAAGTGAAAGTCCCGGACATCGGTGACTTCAAGGACGTGGCCATCATCGAGATGCTGGTCAAGGTGGGTGACACCGTCAAGGTGGAGCAGAGCCTGGTGACGGTCGAGTCCGACAAGGCCTCGATGGAGATTCCCAGCTCTCACGCCGGTGTGGTCAAGGAGCTCAAGGTCGCGCTGGGCGACAAGCTCAACGAAGGAACCGTGGTGTTGATGCTGGAGGTGGCGGGTGCCGCCGCTGCGCCGGCACCGGTGGCCGCGCCTGCGCCGGCCGCTGCGCCGGCCCCGGTCGCTGCCGCCGCGCCGGCGGCGGTGGCTGCCCCGGCCGCCACGGGCCGCATCGAGGTCTTCGTGCCCGACATCGGCGACTTCAAGGACGTGGCCGTCATCGAGATGCTGGTCAAGGTCGGCGACACGGTCAAGGTCGAGCAGAGCCTGGTGACCGTCGAGTCCGACAAGGCCTCGATGGAGATCCCCTCCTCGCATGCCGGCGTGGTCAAGGAACTGAAGGTTGCGCTCGGCGACAAGGTCAACATCGGCTCGCTGTTGTTGGTGCTCGAGGGGGCCGGCGCGGCAGTGGCTTCCCCGGCGGCAGCCCCGGCCGCAGCCCCTGCCCAGGCAGCCGCAGTGGCGGCACCGGCGGTCGCCGCAGTGGCAGCTGGCGCAGCGCCTGCAGCGGCCCTGCCTGCGCATGTGCCGGGCACGCCCACGACGGCTTTGCCCCATGCCTCACCCAGCATCCGCAAGATGGCCCGCGAGCTGGGCGTGCCCCTGGCCGAGGTGGCGGGTTCCGGTCTGAAGGGCCGGATCACGCATCACGACCTCCAAGGCTTCGTCAAGAACGTGATGGCCGGCGCCGTGCAGACGGTGGCCCAAAAGGCCAAGGCCCCGGCGGCCGCGCCAGCCGCTGCCGGAGGATCCTTCCCGGGCTTGCTCGCCTGGCCACAGGTCGACTTCGCCAAGTTCGGCCCGGTCGAGCGCAAGGACCTGTCGCGCATCAAGAAGATCAGCGGCGCCAACCTGCACCGCAACTGGGTGGTCATCCCGCATGTCACCAACCATGACGATGCCGACATCACCGAGCTCGAAGCCTTCCGTGTTCAGCTGAACAAGGAGAACGAGAAGTCGGGCGTCAAGGTCACGATGCTGGCCTTCATGATCAAGGCGGCCGTGGCGGCGCTCAAGAAGTTCCCCGAGTTCAACAGCTCGCTGGACGGCGACACGCAAGTGCTCAAGGGCTACTACCACATCGGTTTTGCGGCTGACACGCCCAACGGCCTGATGGTCCCGGTGATCAAGGACTGCGACAAGAAGGGCATCTTCCAGATCAGCGCCGAGATGAGCGAGCTGGCCAAGAAGGCCCGCGACGGCAAGCTGGGTCCGGCCGAGATGAGTGGTGGCTGCTTCAGCATCTCCAGCCTGGGTGGCATCGGTGGGCGTTATTTCACGCCCATCATCAATGCGCCCGAGGTGGCGATCATGGGCGTGTGCAAGAGCGCCATCGAGCCCAAGTGGGACGGCAAGGCCTTCCAGCCGCGCCTGATGTTGCCGCTGTCGCTGTCCTGGGACCACCGCGTCATCGACGGCGCGGCCGCTGCCCGCTTCAATGTGTACTTTGCATCGCTGCTGGCGGACTTCCGCCGCATTGCCTTGTGAGCGGACCGGAGCAAAGACATGGCAATCATTGAAGTACAAGTCCCCGACATCGGCGACTTCAAGGACGTCGGCGTGATCGAGTTGCTGGTCAAGGTCGGCGACACGGTCAAGGTCGACCAGAGTCTGGTGACGGTCGAGTCCGACAAGGCCTCGATGGAGATCCCGTCCTCGCACGCCGGCGTGGTCACGGCGCTCAAGGTGGCGCTGGGCGACAAGCTCAATCAGGGTTCGGTCATCCTGACGCTGGAAGCAGCGGCAGGTGCGGCTGCGCCCGCCCCAGCAGCCGCACCTGCGCCGGCAGCCGCACCGGCAGCCCCAGCCCCGGCAGCGCCCGTCGCCGTGGTGGCCGGCAGCTACAGCGGCGCGGCCGACATCGAATGCGACCTGATGGTCTTGGGCGCTGGCCCCGGCGGCTATTCGGCGGCTTTCCGTGCCGCCGATCTGGGTCTGAAGGTGGTGATCGTCGAGCGCTATGCCACGCTGGGCGGTGTCTGCCTGAATGTGG
>CALRVU010000219.1:0-5959 GCA_943371685.1 Bordetella parapertussis
GTGGCCGCCGACGAGGCCGCCGACGCCGATTTGACGGACGAAGTGGCCGACCCGGTGAGCGATGAGGTGCTGACCGATTTGCCGCCTCTGGTGGCACCGACGCACAGTGCAGAGCGCCAGGTGCTGCAAGCCTTCATGGCCCAGCACTACCTGGACAGCACGCCACCCCCTTTGCTGGTGCTGAGCCATGCCGTGGCGCCAGCCTTGTTGCGTGCCTTGAGCCTGCAATCGGGCGTCAAGCTCAATGCCCTGCATCAGCCGCGCGATCAGCGGCGCATCTGGCTGGACATGGCGATCAAGGGGGGCGAGCTGGCCTTGGCCCGCTTGCTCTCCGAAGAGGGGTCCCAACGCGAGCGCACCCGGGCCCTGGTGGACACGCTCGATCTGGCCGTGGAAGATCTGGCGCGTTTCCGGGTCGAATGTTTCGATGTGAGCCACACCGCTGGCGAAGCCACGCAGGCGTCCTGCGTGGTCTATGAGGATCACAAGATGCAGAACGCCGAGTACCGGCGCTTCAACATCGAGGGCGTGACCGGTGGCGACGACTATGCAGCGATGCGCCAGGTGTTGACCCGGCGCTATGCGAAGTTGGCGGCTCTGGCAGCTGAGGGCCCTTTGCCACCCGACGCCAAGCTCCGCCTGCCCGATCTGGTCCTGGTGGATGGCGGGCGTGGCCAGGTCAGCATGGCCCGTGAGGTGTTCGAGTCGCTGGGCCTGGACCTGGGTTTGATCGCCGGCGTGGAAAAGGGCGAAGGCCGCAAGGTCGGTCTGGAAGAGCTCGTATTTGCCGATGGGCGTGAAAAATTGACGTTGGCGCCTGATTCGGCCGCACTGATGCTGATTGCGCAGATCCGTGATGAGGCACATCGTTTTGCCATCACGGGCATGCGGGCCCGGCGCGCCAGTGTGCGCACGGGTGGCAGTCGGCTCGAGGACATCCCCGGCGTGGGACCGAAGAAGCGGGCCCGACTGTTGCAGCGTTTCGGCGGTGTGCGTGGCGTGACCGGCGCGAGCATCGAAGACCTGGCCACCGTCGAAGGCATATCCAAGGATCTGGCAGAGGAGATTTACCGTGCACTGCACTGACAAGAGCGACGAGCCGAACGGCAACCCGGTGGCGCAACCGATGGCGCATGCCGCCCATTCGCCAGGGGAGCCCTCAGGTGGCCCACGGCGTCAGGCCTTGGTGCGTTGGCTGGGCCTGGTCGCGGCCTCTGCCGGTGGATGGTTGGCCGGTTGCGCCAGCACACCCTTGCCGGCCTGGCCACCGGCGGGGACACCGAGCCCCGCGACCAACGCCGGCACTGCGGTGCCGGCGGCACCGGTTGCAGCGGCCGGCACGGCGGCGGAGACCCCCGCACGAAACTGGGATGAATACCGGCTCCGTGCAGCGCAGAAGATCGTCGCTGCCAATCAAGCGGCCTGCTACATGGGCCAGCCGCCTGAGCCGCTGCTGGCCATCCCGGTGATCGAGGTCGAGCTCAAGTCTGACGGGCAGATTGCCAAGATCAATGTGCTGCGCCATCCCACGCAAGCCAAGGACACCGTGCAACTGGCCGTTGACGCGATTCATCGGGCGGCGCCCTTCGGTGACGTGCGCAAGCTGCCCAAGCCCTGGAAATATGTGGAGGTGTTCCTGTTCAATGACGAGCGAAAGTTCAAGCCGCGCACGCTCGACAACTGATGCGCCTGCGGCGCATGCACCACGCTGAAGCGGGCTGGGGAATTCGCCGCGCCATTTGAAGGCAGAATCGGACGATGTTCCTGACCATCCCGACGCTATTGACCTGGGCCCGCATCGTGGCCATCCCGCTCATCGTCGGTGTGTTTTACCTGCCGATTGACGAACCCTCGCGCAACCTGATTGCCACGGTGCTGTTCGTCGTGGTGGCCTTGACCGATTGGCTCGATGGCTATCTCGCGCGGCGCTTGAACCAGACTTCGGCCTTCGGTGCATTCCTCGATCCCGTGGCCGACAAGTTCCTGGTCTGTGCGGCGTTGCTGATTCTGGTTCAGCTGGGCCGGCTGCATGCACTCATCGCACTGGTGATCATCGGCCGCGAGATCGCGATATCGGCATTGCGCGAATGGATGGCGCAGATTGGCGCCTCGCGCAGCGTTGCGGTGCACATGCTCGGCAAGGTCAAGACCACGGTCCAGATGGTGGCCATTCCCTTCCTGCTCTATGACGGCACCCTGCTGGGCTTGGTGTCCACCCAGCTCTGGGGTACGGTGCTCATCCTGCTTTCGGCCGTTCTGACCATCTGGTCCATGGTCTATTACCTGCAGAAAGCGCTGCCCGAAATCCGCGCCAAGGCGCGTTGATGGCGCCTTCCCAGCCCGTCCTCTGCGCGAGCGAGCATGTCTGAGGCCGGGGCGGGGCGCGCGGCCTGGATGGCCGCCGCGATTCCGGCGGTTTTCGTGCTGATCTGGAGCACTGGCTTCGTGGTCGCCCGTTTTGGCATGCCGCTGGCGCCGCCGCTGAGCTTTCTGGCCTGGCGCTACACCTTCTCGGTCATCGCATTTGCCGTCTGGGTTCGCTTCTCGGCGGCGCAGTGGCCCACCCGGCGCAGTGCGTTTGTCCACCTGGCCGTCACCGGGGTCCTTATGCACGCCGGCTACCTGGGCGGCGTCTGGTCCGCCGTCAAGCTGGGCATGGGGGCCGGCACGGTGGCCTTGCTGGTGGGCTTGCAGCCCGTGCTGACCGCGCTCTGGCTCAGCCGCGAACGACAAAGCGGCGGAGTGGCCGCGTCGCAATGGGGCGGCCTCTTGCTGGGCCTGTCAGGCCTGTACCTGGTCGTGGCCCACAAGCTCGGCATGGGCGAGGTGCATGGCCTCAATCTGGCGCTGGCCTTGCTGGCGCTGTTCTGCATCACCGCCGGCACGCTTTATCAGAAGCGCTTCGTCCAGCCCTGCGATGTGCGCACGGCGTCGCTGATCCAGCTGAGCGCGGCCGGACTCGTGACCTGGCCCCTGGCTTGGCTGGAGGTCGAGCCCATGCAGTGGGGTCTGCAACTTGACCTCGCCATGGCCTGGTCGGTTGGCGTGCTGACCATGGGCGGCAGTTCGCTGCTCTACATGCTGATTCAGCGGGGCGCCGCGACCAGGGTGACCAGCTTGATGTACCTGGTTCCGCCTTGTACGGCTTTGCTGGCAGCGGTCTTGTTCGGAGAAGAGCTGAGCGGGACCATGTTGATGGGCATGGTCTTGACCGCAGCCGGCGTGGCCTGGGTCGCGCGCAGCAAGGGCTGAAAGACCCTGACACTTGCCGAGCGAAATTGCTCGATGTCAGGGTTTACGCATAGAATGCTCGGCTCGGCTCGGCTTGACACTGCTGCGGACGGCAGCTGTAATGAATTTTCTGGTGTCAAGCGAGGATGGACTCAAGTGAACAAGGCCGAGTTGATCGAACACATTGCCCTGCAGGCAGACATTTCCAAAGCGAGCGCAACGCGGGCGCTGGAGGCGATGATCGAAGGCGTCAAGGCATCCCTCAAGAAGGGTGACAGTGTGTCGGTGGTTGGCTTTGGCACGTTTGCCGTGACCAAGCGCGCGGCCAGAACCGGGCGCAATCCCCGCACTGGCAACGAGATCAAGATCAAGGCCGCCAAGGTGCCGAAGTTCAGGCCTGGCAAGGGCCTGAGAGACGCACTGAATTGAAAAGCTGCGGGTGCTTAGCTCAGTTGGTAGAGCGGCGCCCTTACAAGGCGTAGGTCGGGGGTTCGAGCCCCTCAGCACCCACCACCGCAGCAGTCTGCGTACATTGATTAGAATGCGCCGCAGCGGATGCAGGCCCCGGCAGAAAGCGAACCCAGGTTCGCTTTTTTTCGTTTTCGGGGTGCGCCGTATTCTTTCAAGGCTGAGCCCACATGTTCGATTTCGTCCGTTCGCACACCCGACTGCTGCAAGGCCTGCTGGTGCTGCTGATCTTCCCGTCCTTCGTGTTCTTTGGTGTGCAGGGCTATTCCAGCTTCACTGACCAGGCTGCCTCGGCGGTGGCCACGGTGGCCGGCAAGGACATCACTCAGACTGAGCTTGACGCTGCGCACCGTCAGCAGATCGACCGGATGCGTCAGCAGATGCCGCAGGTCGATGTGAAGCTCTTCGATACGCCCGAGATGAAGCAGCAGACCCTGGACGCGCTGGTGCGCGAGCGGGTCTTGCAGACGGCGGTGGTGAAGGAGCACCTGGGCGTGACTGAAGCGCGGCTGCACCGGCTGTTCCTAGCCGATGAACAGTATTCGATGTTGCGCAAGCCCGACGGCAGCATCAACAAGGATTTCCTGACGGCGCAAGGCATGAGCGTGCGGCAGTTCGAGGACAGCCTGCGCCAGGAGTACGCCATGCGCCAGGTGCTGGGTGGTGTCAGTGGCTCGGCGGTGTCGGGCCAGGTGGTGCTGGATGCGGCGCTCGCTGCGCTGCTGGAACGCCGCGAGGTGCAATTGCAGCGTTTCGATGCGCGCAGCTACATCGACAAGATGGCACCGACCGACGCTGAGGTCGAGACCTTCTACAAGTCCCGCACGGCGCAGTTCCGCTCTCCGGAAGAAGCTTCCATCGAATACGTGCTGCTGGACCTCGATGCCCTGAAGAAGCAGGTCACGGTCAGCGATGCTGATCTGCAGCAGTACTACAACGAGAACATCAGCCGCTACACCGCGGCTGAGGAGCGCCGTGCCAGCCACATACTGATCGCAGCCAACAAGGACGCACCGGCTGAGGATCGCAAGGCTGCGAAGGCCCGCGCCGAGTCGCTGCTGGCCGAAGTGCGCAAGCAGCCTGAAGCCTTTGCAGATCTGGCGCGCAAGAACTCAGGCGACCCAGGTTCGGCAGACAAGGGCGGCGACCTGGACTTCTTCGCCCGCGGCGCCATGGTCAAGCCCTTCGAGGATGCGGCTTATGCGATGAAGGCCGGCGAAGTCAGCAATGTGGTCGAGTCTGACTTTGGCTACCACATCATCAAGCTCACGGCCGTTCGCGGTGGTGAGCGCAAGCCGTTCGAGTCGGTCCGCAGCGAGCTGCTGGAGGAAGTGGGCAAGCAGCAGGCGCAGAAGCGCTACGCTGAAGCGGCAGAGCAGTTCACCAACATGGTCTATGAACAGAGCGACAGCCTGCAACCGGTGGTCGACAAGCTCAAGTTGACGAAGTTGACGGCCACCGTGCGCCGGGCAGCAGCGCCGGGCGCCAAAGGCCCGCTGACTTCGCTGAAATTGCTGGAGGCGGTTTTCAACAGCGACAGCATCCAGTCCAAGCGCAATACCGAGGCGGTGGAAACCGGCCCGAATCAGCTGGTGTCCGCGCGGGTGGTGGAACACCGCCCTGAACGCGTCCTGCCGCTTTCCGAGGTGCGCGCTCAAGTGCTGGAGCAGTTGCGCACCGAGCAGGCCGCCGTGGCCGCTCGCAAGGATGGCGAGGCCAGAGTCGTGACGCTCAAGGCTGCTCCGGCTGAGTCACTGGGCCAAAGTCTGGTGGTCTCGCGCACCCAACCCCAGGGTTTGCCGCGGCAAGTGCTTGAAGCAGCCCTGCGGGCTGATCTGACCCAGGCGCCGGCCATCGTCGGTGTGGATCTGGGTGCCCAGGGCTATGTGGCGCTGAAGGTGCTCAAGCGCGAGGCTGCCCCCGCGGACGACGCGGATGGCGCTCGCGCTCGACCCTATGTGCGTCAAGCCCTGGCCGAGGCCGAGGCCGCTGCGTACCTGGAGTCGCTCAAGCGTCGCTACAAGGTCGAGATCAAGCATTCGGCCAAGTCGGCGGCGGCTGCAGCTTCGGGAGCTGCTGAGAAGCTTTGAGAATGCGCGAAAACGCGTTATACTAGTTGGCTACACCGGTGGTGGCTATAGCTCAGTTGGTAGAGTCCCAGATTGTGATTCTGGTTGTCGTGGGTTCGAGTCCCATTAGCCACCCCACCCAAATTTCTGACGAACATGCCGGCGTGGTCCGCCCAGTCCCGGCAAGTGTC
>CALRVU010000220.1:0-5955 GCA_943371685.1 Bordetella parapertussis
CTGAGGGTGAACCGCCCCAGGTCATCGCCAAGCTGCTCGAAACGGCCAAGTTCCCAGGCGCCGAGATCTGCACCACCGATGGACTGCGGGCCGACTACGCTGACGGCTTTGGTCTGGTGCGCGCCTCCAACACCACGCCGGTGCTGGTGATGCGCTTCGAGGGCCACACGCCCGAGGCGCTGCATCGCATCGAGTCCGACTTCATGACCGCCTTGCGGGCCGTCAAGCCGGACGCGCAGATCGCCGCAGCCGCCCATTGAGCCGGCCGGGGATTCGGCAGGGCCGCGCTCGGAGCGGGCATGGCCTGGGGTGAGACGCTCGCTCGGCTGGCCTACTCCTGCGTGCTCCGGCTGGGCACGCCGGTGTATCTGCTGCGCCTTTGGTGGCGCGGTCGGATAGAGCCGGGTTATCGCCAGCACATTGCCCAGCGCTTTGGTTTCGGCCTGGACGCGCTTCCAGCGCTGAGCCCGGGCATGGTCTGGCTGCATGCGGTTTCTCTGGGCGAGACCCGAGCAGCGGCCGCCTTGATCGCTGCACTGCGGGCCGAACGGCCGGGCATGCGCCTGTTGTTGACCCACGGCACCGCCACCGGACGGGCAGCCGGCGAGTCGCTGCTGCAGCCTGGCGACGTTCAGGTCTGGTTGCCGGTGGACACCCCTGGTGCGGTGCGCCGATTTCTGCGCGCCGCCCGGCCGGTGGTGGGCGTGTTGATGGAAACCGAGATCTGGCCCAACCTGATCCACGAAGCGGGACTGCAGAAGGTTCCGCTGGTGCTGGCCAATGCGCGCTTGAGCGCTCGCAGCGCCCGCAAGGGGCAGCGCTTGTCGGCCTTGCTCGGCCCGGCCGGACGTGCCCTGACACTCGCGCTGGCGCAGTCCGAGGACGATGCCGAGCGCCTGCGCCGGGCCGGGGTGCCCCGTGTGCAGGTCGCGGGCAACCTCAAATACGATCTGAGCCCGGGCGCCCTGTTGCAGGCTCGGGGCCAGGCATGGCGCGCCGCATTGGCCAGGCCCGTGCTGGCCATGACCAACAGCCGCGATGGCGAAGAAGCGCTGCTGCTGCAGGCCTGGGGCGGCCTGCCCCAGCCACGACCTTTGCTGCTGCTGGTGCCGCGCCATCCGCAGCGCTTTGAGGCGGTGGCGGCCATGGTGCAGGCGCATGGCTTCACGCTGCAGCGGCGCAGTCAGTGGTCTGATGCGCCGCCCGCCGATGCCGGCGCGGCCGATGTCTGGCTCGGCGACACGCTGGGTGAGATGTCGCTCTATTACAGCCTGGCCGATGTGGCCTTGCTGGGAGGCAGCTTCTTGCCGCTGGGCGGGCACAACCTGATCGAGGCCGCCGCCCATGGCTGCCCCTTGGTGATGGGGCCGTCGACCTTCAACTTTGCCGAGGCGGCCGACCTGGCGCTGGGCGCTCAGGCGGCCTGGCGGGCGGCGGACTTGCCTGCCGCCCTGGCGCAGGCACAGGCGGTGCTGGCCGACCGCGTGGAGCGCGAGCAAGCGTCCCAGCGGGGCTTGCGGTTTGCGTCAGCCCATCGAGGCGCTGCCCATCGGATGGCGCAAGCCATTGTCGGCCTGCTGCCGTCCAGCCACGAGGGCTTCAGCGCGCCAGCAGCTGGTTGACGGTGCTGACGTCCTCAGGCTTGAGCTGACCGGCGGCCTGGCGCAGCTTCAGGCCGCCGACGATCACGTCGTAGCGCGCCTTGGCCAGATCGCGCTGGGTCTGGAACAGCTGGGTCTGCGCGTTCAGCACGTCGAGGTTGACGCGCACGCCCACCTTGTAGCCCAGCTGGACCGATTCCAGGGCCAGCTTGCTGGAGGATTCGGCCGCCTCCAGTGCCTTGACCTGCGACAGCCCGGATTGCACCCCGAAGAAGGCACTGCGCGTGCCCTGGGCCACGGCGCGGCGGGCGCCTTCCAGGTCAGTGGTCGACTTGGACTCAAGCGCCAGGGTTTCCTTGATGCGGTTCTGGGTGGCGAAGCCGCTGAACAGTGGCACGTTCAAGGTCAGGCCGATGGCGCTGTTGGTGTTGGGCCCGCTGATGCCGTTGTTGTAGTCGAGCCGGCCTGTGGTGTAGCTGCCAGTCAGCGCCAGCGTGGGCAGGTGGCCGGCGCGGGCCTTCTCGGTTTCCAGCTTGGCCACGTCCAGGCCCAGACGGGCTTGCAGTACGGACGGGTTGTTGGCATCAGCGCTGTTGACCCACTCGTTCACATCGGCGGGTTGCACCGGCGGCAGCACGACGGGCACTGCCAGCGGCGCAGGCTTGACGGCGTTGCGGCCGACCTGCTGCTCGAGCGCCAGCTGCTTGACCCGCAGATCGTTCTCTGCCGCCAGCTCCTGGGCGATCACCAGGTCATAGCGGGCCTGGGCCTCGCGGGTGTCGGTGATGTTGGCCGTGCCCACTTCAAAGTTGCGCTTGGCCGAGGCCAGTTGCTCGGCAATGAACTTCTTGTTGGCCTGCACCGTGCCCAGTGCGTCGCTGGCGGCCAGCACGTCAAAGTAGGCCTGGGCCAGGCGCACGATCAGGTCTTGCTCGGCCGCCTGCAACTGGGCCTGGGCCACCACCACGGCCTTGTCGGCCTGGTCGATGGTCAGGCCATTGGCGCGGTTGTAGAGACTTTGCTGGGCCGACACGGTGATGGCTTTGCCGTCAGTCGTGACCTTGGGTGAGGCATCGGGCGGGGTGTCGGATTTGCTGCGGTTGATGCCGGCGCTGAGCGCGACATTGGGCAAGCGCAGCGCCATGGCCTGATCAGCCCGGTATTGGGCCGACTCAGCGGCCGAACGGGCACTCAGGTAGGTGGCGTCAAAGTCCCGAGCCGCCGTGTACAGCTCTTGCAGGTTCTGCGCCTGAGCGCCGCTGGCCAGGCTGGCGATGGCCAGGGCCAAGGGGGTCAACAAGGCGGCGCGCGTGAGCGACAAGCGGCTGGAGAACGACATGGTGCTTTCCTTGAGAGATCGGATGAATGGGGTCCGGGGGTCTGGAGACAGGTGCGTCAGGGTCGAGTGTTCTGGCGGATCAGTAGCGCGCCACGCCGGGATCCACCTGCGTGGACCATGCATCGGTTCCCCCGGCGAGGTTGTACACGTCGGTATGGCCCTGATGCAGCAGAAATGCGACGACCTGCGCGCTGCGCATGCCGTGATGACAAAAACAGACGACAGGCTGCGCACTCGGCAACTCGGTGTGCCGGCCCGTGATCTGTCCCATCGGGATGTGCAAGGTGGTGGTGCCTGGCAGCTCCAGCGGTGCGTGGGCCCGTTCCCAGTCTTCGCGCACGTCCAGCAAGACCGGCGAGCGTGCCGCCTCGGCCGTCAAGAAAGCCTGCAGATCCCGGACGTGCAGCGTGTTCATCAGAACTGGAACCGGGTGGGTTCTGAAAAGCCGTCCAGCCTGGGGGCGACGGTGTCGAACAACTCGACCTTGCTGAACGCCGCATCGGACTGGCGGGTGTAGAGCGTGGCCCGCATCACGGGCTCTGCGCCTTCGATCGCGATCAGGCGACCGGCGGGTTTGAGCTGGTCGAACAGGGCCTGCGGAATGCTGGCCACCGAGCCCGACAGCACGATCACATCAAACGGGCCTTCGGCGGCCAGACCGAACTGTCCGTCGGCCTCGACCACCGTCACATTGGCCACGCCGGCGCGGCTCAGATTGGCGCGGGCCATCTCGGCCAGCGCAGCGCGGGTCTCCAGGCTGATCACGCGCTGTGCGCGGTGACCCAGCAGGGCGGCCATGAAGCCCGAGCCGGTGCCGATCTCGAGCACGCGCTCATGGCGCTGCACCTTGGCCTCCTGCAGCAAGCGGGCCTCGACGCGCGGCGCCAGCATCACCTGGCCTTCGGGCAGCGGAATCTCGGTGTCGACGAACGCCAGAGCGCGCTGCGCGGCGGGCACGAAGTCCTCCCGGCGGACGGCGGCCAGCAGCGACAGCACAGAGGTGTCCAGCACATCCCAGGGGCGGATCTGCTGCTCGATCATGTTGAAACGGGCTTGTTCGATGTTCATGGTGGTGGGCTCGAAGGGGGACCAGCGATTTTAGGGTGATCCCTGACGGTCAGGGCTGCGGCCGCGCCAGTGCCGGCCGGCCCATTGCGCCAGATCGTCCAGGTAGCAATAGATGACCGGAACCACCACCAGCGTCAGCAGGGACGAGGTGATCACGCCGCCGATCACGGCCTGGCCCATCGGGGCGCGTTGTTCGGAGCCCTCGCTCAGCGCAAAGGCCAAGGGCACCATGCCGAAGACCATCGCCAGCGTCGTCATCAGGATCGGCCGCAGGCGCACGCGGGCGGCTTCGAGCAGCGCGGCACTGCGCTCCATGCCGTCCTCGCGCAGGCGGATGGCGAAGTCCAGCAACAGGATGGCGTTCTTGGTGACCAGGCCCATCAACATGACCACGCCGATGATCGAGAACATGTTCAAGGTGGAGCGCCACATCAGCAGTGCCAGCACCACACCGATCAACGTGAGCGGCAGCGATGACATCAAGGCCATCGGTTGCAGAAAGCTGCGGAACTGGCTGGCCAGGATCATGTAGATGAAGATGATGCCCATGGCCAGGGCCGAGACGGCATAGACGAAGGATTCCTGCATGTCCTTGGTCGAGCCGCCGAATCGGAAGTTGTAGCCCGGTGGTAGCGGGGTGGCTTCCAGGATCTTGCGGACATCGGCGGAGACTTCGCCCAAGGCGCGTCCGGAGGTGTTGGCGGTGAGTTCGGCCTCGCGATTCATGTCGCGCCGGTTGATCTGGTTGGGCAGGGTGGCTTCGCCCAGGTTGGCCACCTGCGCCAGGCGCACCACCCGCGGGCTGCCGTCGGCCAGCGTACCGGCCAGCAGCGGCAGCCGGGCCAGATCGGCCGCCTGGCTGCGCTGGGTGGGGTGCAGGCGCACTTTGACATCGTAGTTGTTGCCGTCCGGGGCGCGCCATTGACTCACGGTGTCACCCGCCACCAGGGCGCGCAGATGGCTGGTCACCGCCGCCACCGACAGACCCAGCTCAGAGGCCAGCTCACGCTGCACCTGCACCGCCACGGCGGGCTTTTCCGGCTTCATGCTGGTGTCCAGATCCACCAGACCGGGCACGTCATGGATCCGGGCCTGGACTTCGTCACTCAGGCGCTTGAGCTCCTGCAGGTCCGGGCCCTGCAGCGACAGCGAGATGGGTTTCTGTCCGCCCACGGCGTCGAGCAGGCCGACATGGGTGACGGTGATGCCGGGCACGCTGCGCAGTTGCTCACGCAGCGGCACCGACATGGCATCCGCATTGCGCGCGCGGTCCTTGCGGTCGACCAGGCGGATGAAGAAGTTGACCTGATTGCGCCCCAGCGCCTGGCCGGTGTTGATGGTCGCCAGCGTGTACTTGACCTCGGGCAGGGCGCGCAGGATGGCGTCCACCTGGCGGGCCCGGTCGCGCGTCACCTCCAGGCTCGAGCCCACAGGGGTGTAGAAGCTCAGGTTGGTTTCCGAGAAGTCGGCCTTGGGCACGAACTCGGTGCCCAGCCGAGGCACCAGCGCGACCGCGCCAACCAGGCTGGCCAGGGCGATGCCGACGGTGGCCAGACGGTGCCCGAGCGACCAGGCCAGCGCATGTTGATAGGCCGCGCTCAGACGGTGCGACAGGCGATCCACCGCGTGGGTGACGCGACCCAGCGTGTGGTCGTAGAAGTTGCGCGGCACGAAGGGCTGGCCTTCGCGGTCGATGGCCGGGTCATGCCAGACCGAGGACAGCATCGGGTCCAGCGTGAAGCTGACGAACATCGAGATCATCACGGCCGCGACGATGGTGATGCCGAACTCATGGAAGAACTTGCCGATGATGCCGCCCATGAAGCCGATGGGCAGGAACACCGCGACGATGGACAGGGTCGTGGCCAGCACGGCCAGACCGATCTCCTGCGTGCCTTGCAGGGCGGCGTCCCGGGCGCTCTTGCCCATCTGCACATGGCGCACGAT
>CALRVU010000221.1:0-5951 GCA_943371685.1 Bordetella parapertussis
ACCTGGACCAGAAGCAGCCCGGATTCCCCGAAGACTTGCTGCCCAGCTACCTGCGCAGCCGCGGCGTGCCGTTCCACATCGAGGAGCAGGATACCTACTCGATCGTCACCAACCTGATCCCCGCCGGCAAGACCATGTGCAGCCTGTGCTCGCGGCTGCGGCGCGGCATCCTGTACCGGGTGGCCAAGGAGCTTGGGGCCACCAAGATCGCGCTGGGCCACCACCGCGACGACATGGTGGTGACGCTGCTGATGAACATGTTCTTCGGCGCCAAGATGAAGGGCATGCCGCCCAAGCTGGTGAGCGACAACGGCGAGCATGTGGTGATCCGTCCGCTGGCCTATGTGGCCGAGCCGGACCTGGAGCGCTGGGCGGTGGTCCGCGAGTTCCCGATCATCCCCTGCAGCCTGTGTGGCAGCCAGGACAACCTGCAGCGGGTGCAGATCAAGCAGATGATCCGCGACTGGGAAAAGCAATACCCGGGCAGGATCGAGAACATGTTCAGCGCCATGGCGGCCATCACGCCATCGCACATGATGGACCGCACGCTGTTCCCGTTCGCCACCCTCCAGGCCACCGGCCAGCCCGACCCGCAGGGCGACAAGGCCTTTGACGAGGACGAGAGCTGCGCCAGCCCCGCCGCCGATCCGGCCGTGCAGACCATCAAGCTGGCCTGGGACTGAAAACCGGGCGGCTGCATGCCACACTGCCATGCTGAACCCGATGTTCAAGGAGATCGCATGACCGATGCCACCCACGCTCCCATCGCCCATGGCGCTGCCCAGCCAACGGCCGGGTCAAGCCGAACCCATGCCGTGCCCAACCGCCGAAGGACTTGGCTGAGGCTGACCGGCGCCGCCCTGCTGGTGGCCGGCGCCGGCCTGAGCGGCTGCGCCAACCTCAACATGCTGAGCAGCGAGGTCACGACCTTTGGCAGCTGGCCGGCCGAGCGCAAGCCGGCGAGCTTTGCCTTTGACCGGCTGCCTTCGCAGCAAGCCCGGCTGGCCGATCAAGAGGCCGTCGAGAAGATGGCCTTGCCGGCGCTCCAGGCCGCCGGCTTTGTGCTGGCGGCTGAGGGCAGCAAGCCCGATGTGCTGGTGCAGCTGGGCGCCCGCTTTGACCGCCAGCAACGCTCGCCCTGGGACGATCCGCTGTGGATGAACCCCTGGGGACCGCGCTGGGGCATGACGCCCTGGGCCGGCCCGCGCTGGCGCTACGACCCCAACCTGATCCGCCCCGACTACCAGCGCGAAGTGGCTGTGCTGATCCGTGACCGCAACAGCGGCGAGGCCCTTTACGAGGCCCGCGCCACCACCGACGGCGCCACGCAAGGCAGCCCGGCCATTTTCAGCGCCATGTTCTCGGCCGCGCTGCAGGCCTTCCCGGCCACCCAGGCCGAGCCGCACCTGGTGCGCGCAGCCCTGCCCTGATCAAGCCCGGCGGGTCGCGCTCAGCGAGCCGCCGCCAGCTTGCGCAGGTCCTGCTCCCAGCCTGCCAGGCGGCCGGCGGCCTCTTGCCGCTGCTCCGGGGTGCTCAGGCGATGCACCTCGGCCCACAGCGCGCATTGCACTTGCTGCTGCTGCCGGCTTGAAGCGACCAGCACCGGATTGGGCGGGTTGAACAAGCGAGCTTGCAGGGCGCTCAGTGCAGCTTCCGCCTGCGCGGGCGTCGTGCCTTCAAGCTGCAGGCGGCTCAGCGTGGCCAACACGTCCTGCTGACGGGCGCGGCGGGCGGCATCCAGCTGACGCGGATCCGGCAGATGGTCGCGCACCGCAGCGGCCACGGCCGCCTCCTGGCGCGGGTTCAGGTCGCCCCACAAGCGCGACAGGTTGGTGGTCCAGCGCTCGCGCCCATCGGCCTGCTGGCGCGCTGGCGGGGGGTCGATGAAATCCTCCTTGAAGCCGCGATTGGACTTTTCCTGCCGCTCGGCCAGGTGCTGCAGTTGGGCGGGCTGCAGGCTCAGCGCCAGGCGGGCCGCCTCAGGCACGGCCTGGCCCATGGCCCGGTCAGCCTGGGCCCGCACCTGGTCGGCCCAATGGCAGGCTCGCTCGGCGGTCAAGGGTTGGGGCAGCTCGCGCCGGACTTGGGCCAAAGCCTCGGCCAGTTCGGGCAGCTGTGCCTCGCGCTGCCAGGCCCACCAGCGGTGGGCGGCCGCCTTGGCGGCATCCGACTGGCCGCGGTTCAGGTCCAGGTAGCCATCGGCCCACCAGATCAGCAGATCGGGCACCTGGTTGTAGACCAGGCGCAGCGCGCTGCAGCCCTGCAGGCTGCTCAACAGGATCAGGGCGCCGATCAGCCCGATCCATCGGCCGCGCCACGGGGCACCGATAATCCGCCACCGGCCGCGAACGGCGGCCCCAGCATCAACCGAGACAGTTTGCATGGCACTCAATGTTGTGATCATGGCCGCGGGCAAAGGCACCCGCATGCGTTCCGCAACGCCCAAAGTTCTGCACCAGCTGGGCGGCCGCAGCCTATTGCAGCATGTTCTGGACACCGTGGCGGTGCTGGGGACTACACGCACCGTGCTGGTCACGGGCCATGGCGCCGAGCAGGTGGAAGCCAGCGCCAGCTCCGGCACCAAGCTCGGCATCACCTGTGTGCGCCAGATGCCTCAGCTGGGCACCGGCCATGCGGTGCAGCAGGCCGCGCCGGCCTTGAGCGAAGCGGCCACCACCCTGATCCTGAACGGCGACGTGCCCCTGATCCGGCCCGCCACCGCCCGGGCCCTGGCGGACGCCTGCGCCGGCCAGCACCTGGCCCTGCTGACCGTGACGCTGACGGACGCCACCGGCTATGGCCGCATCGTTCGCAACACGGCCACCGGCACGGTCAGCGCCATCGTCGAGCACAAGGACGCCAGCAACGAACAGCGCGAGATCCGCGAGGTCTACACCGGCATGATGGCCGCGCCCACGGCCCTGCTCAAGCGCTGGGTGGCGGCACTGCGCAATGACAATGTGCAGCAGGAGTATTACCTGACCGACATCGTGGCCATGGCCGTGGCCGAGGGCGTGGCCGTGGTCACCGCCAGCGCGGGCAGCGACACCGAAGTGCTGGGCGTCAACAGCCCAGCCCAGCTGGCCGATCTGGAGCGGCGGTTCCAGCGCCAGCAAGCCGATCAGCTGCTGGACGCCGGCACCCGTCTGGCCGACCCGGCCCGCTTTGATCTGCGTGGCCACCTGCAGTGCGGCCAGGACGTGGAGATCGACGTGAACTGCGTGTTCGAGGGCACGGTGCGCCTGGGCGACCGGGTGCGCATCGGCGCGAACTGCGTGATCCGCAATGCCGAGCTGGGCGACGATGTGGTGATCCACCCCATGACCCACATCGACGGCGACACGGCTGGCGTCAAGGTCGGCGCCGGCTCGCTGATCGGGCCGTTTGCCCGTCTGCGCCCGGGCGCCACGCTGGGCCGCGAGGTCCACATCGGCAATTTCGTCGAGGTGAAGAACGCCAGCCTGGCCGACGGCGCCAAGGCCAATCACCTGGCCTATCTGGGCGACGCCAGCGTGGGTGAACGGGTCAACTTCGGCGCCGGCAGCATCACCGCCAACTACGACGGCGCCAACAAGCACCGCACGGTCATCGGCAACGATGTCCATGTGGGCTCGAACTGCGTGCTGATTGCCCCCATCACCCTGGGCGACGGCGCCACCATCGGCGGCGGCTCCACCATTGCCAAGGACGCCCCGGAAGGGCAATTGACCGTGGCCCGGGCCCGGCAGATCAGCTTGAAGGGCTGGCAGCGGCCGATGAAGACCAGGCGCTGAGACGGCGGCGGGGCCTGGCGCAGTTCAGCTGCGCACCACGGCCGCCGCCCGGCACAGATCGTCCCAGGCGCGCGGTTTGTCCGCCTGGTGGCGCAGCAAGAACTGCGGATGGAAGGTGACCACCACGGGCACGCCGTGGGCCTGATGCACCTTGCCGCGCAGCGGGCCCAGAGGCTGGTCCTGGCCCAGCAACTGCCAATTGGCAAAGCGGCCCATGGACAGGATGACCTTGGGCTGCAGCAAGGCGATCTGCTGCTGCAGGTGGCCGGCGCAATGGGCCAGTTCCTCGGCGCTGGGATTGCGGTTGCGCGGAGCGCGGCATTTGAGGGCGCTGGTCAGGTAGACCTGTGGCGCGGCAGCATCCGCGCCGCCCTCGCGCCCCAAGCCCAGTGCCGAGAGCATGTTGTCCAGCAGGCGGCCTGCGGGCCCGAGGAACAGCGCGCCCTCCCGGTCCTCCTGCTCATCGGGCGGATCCGCGACGATCAACCAGTCGGCACGCACCGGGCCCTGGCCCAGGATGGCTTGCTGGCGCCCCTCGCACAGCGTGCAGGCGCGGCAGCCGCGCACGGCAGCATGCAAGTCGGGCCAACCGGACTGCGACGCAGGCAGCGACGGCGCGAGCCGGGGCTGCGCTGGAGGCGGTGCCGGTGCGGGGGCAAGTGCGGGGGCAAGTGCGGTTGCTGCTGCGGGCGCGGGTGCCGCAGCCGTCGCTGCGGCGAGCGGGCTTGGTGCGCTCACCACCGCTCCGGCGCTGAGGCTTGGACCCGGCTCGGGCGGCAAGGGCGGCGCCCAGACGCGCAAGCCCATGGCCTTCAGCATGGCTTGTTGTTCGGCAGTCCAGCTCACGCGCTGCCCTCCACCGCCGGGTCCACCGCTTGGGCCAGGGCCTTGCGCATCACCAGGGCATCTTCACGCTGGCCTTGGCCCGCCGGGTAATAGGCCTTGCGGCGGCCCACCGTCTCGAAGCCGCAGCGCAGGTACAGCGCCTGGGCGCGGAGATTGTGAGCGCGCACTTCCAGCCAGAGTGTTGGCGCACTTTGCGCCACGGCCTGCTGCTGCAAATGACCCAGCATCCAGCGGCCATGGCCCTGGCCTTGGCAGTCGGGGGCCACGGTGATGTTGAGCAGGTGCAATTCCTCGACGCCGGGCATGGCCAGGTAGTAGCCCAGCAGCCGGGGCGGCTCGGCCACGACCGGGCGCGGGCCTTCGACCGGGCGCGGTGTCTCCAGCACCCAGGCGCCATAGCCGGATGCCAGCGAGTCGATGAAATTGCCCCGGCTCCAGGGAAAGCTGTAGGCGCGCTGTTCGATGGACAGCACCGCATCCAGGTCGAACACGGTCATGCGGCGGATGGTGGGCGCAGCGCCGGCAGCGGCCAGGCCTGCGGCCACCGGACGGGTGCCCCTGAACTGAGCGCTCACGGCGCGGCGTCCAGCGCTTTGGCGGCCTTCGCCGCCTCGCGTTCGGCCGTGGTCAGGGCCACTTTGTCGCGCAGGTAGACGGGCAAAGCCTCATCCACCGTCACGGTGGCACCGTGCTGCCAGGCCGCGCTTGCCAGACGCAGCAAGGCGCCGGCACGGTCTTGGGCATCTGGCCAGCAAGGCAGCGCGGGCGCCAAGCCCAATCGGTCGCCGAATGCCGCCAATGCACTGCCCGCGACTTGCGCTGGCGGCAGCTCTTGCCAGCGTGCCCGCAAAGCCTCTAGCGTGTAGAGGGCCGGCGCTTGCACAACCTGCCAGCTGCCGGCCGCTTGCCGATAGGCCGCTGCATAGATTTCGTCCATGCGCGCATCCATGGCCACCCAGAGCAGGCCGTCGGCCAGGGCCGAACCGGCTTGCTCGGCCTGCAGCCGGGCGTCTTCAGCCACCAGCAGCAGGCTGTCTATCGGCAGCAGGGGCTTGTCCGCGCCAAAAGCCAGGCCTTGGGCGACGGAGACGGCCGTGCGCAGGCCAGTGAATGCGCCGGGGCCCTGGCCGAAAGCCACGGCATCAAGCGCCGCCACGCTCAGGCCGGCCTCGGCCAGCAGCCGCAGCGCCTCAGGAATCAGGTGCAGCGATGCAGCGGCGCCGCCTGGGCTGTTCAGCGTCCATTGCGCGCCACCATGGGACACGGCTATCGCCATGGTCTCGGTCGCGGTGTCCAGCGCCAGCAATTTCATGCCTGACTCCACGGCGCGGT
>CALRVU010000222.1:0-5948 GCA_943371685.1 Bordetella parapertussis
CAGGTGTCGCTGCGGGCGGAGATCCCGAACCCGCGCGGTGATCTGCTGCCGGGCTTGTTCGTCAAGGTCCGCATCGATCAGGCGCAGACCGACTCTGCAGTGCTGCTGCCACAGCAGGCCGTCAGTCGCTCGGCGGCTGGTGACACGGTGCTGGTGGTGGGTGAGGGCAACCAGGTGGCGCAGCGCAGCGTGCAGCTGGGCGGTGCTCGCGGCAATCAATGGGTGGTGCTGGGTGGCTTGAAGGCCGGGGACCGTGTGGTGGTCGACGGATTCCAGAAGATCCGCCCGCAAACCCCCGTGAGCCCGGTGCCATGGAGCCCCGCAGGCGCTGCCTCGGCGCCGGTGACAGGCGCTGCTCCGGCCGCTGCCTCGGCCGCTGCCTCGGCCACTTCAGCCGCCAGCCGTTGAGCCGGGAGACCTGACGCATGAATTCACGTTTCTTCATTGACCGGCCCATCTTCGCCTGGGTCCTGGCCCTGTTCGTCGTGGTGCTGGGTGCGGCGGCGATCACCCGCCTGCCAATCGCCCAGTACCCCACGGTGGCACCGCCGTCCATCGTCATCTCGGCCGCCTATCCCGGCGCATCCGCGCAGGTTCTGGAGGACAGCGTGCTGGCCGTCATCGAGCAGGAGCTCAATGGCGCGCCCGGCATGATCTACATGGAGTCGAGCGCCGAGGCCACGGGCTCCGGCACCATCACGGTCACCTTCGAGCCGGGCACCGATGTGTCGATCGCCCAGATCGAGGTGCAGAACCGCCTGAGCCGCGCCACGCCGCGCCTGCCCAGCGTGGTCACGCAGCAGGGTGTGCGGGTCGACAAGGCCCGTTCGAACTTCCTGCTGTTCGTGATGCTCACCTCCAAGAATCCGGCCTATGACCCGGTGGCCCTGGGTGACTATGCCGCACGCAACATCGTGCCCGAGCTGCTGCGGGTGACTGGTGTGGGCCAGGCTCAACTGTTCGGCACCGAGCGCGCCATGCGGGTCTGGGTTGACCCGGCCAAGCTGGTCAACTATGGCTTGTCGGCGGCCGATGTGAACAGTGCGATTCGCGCGCAGAACCTGCAGGTCTCGGCCGGCAGCATCGGCGCTCAGCCCAGCACGGCGCAGCAGACCCTGTATGCCTCCATCACCGTCAATGGTCAGCTGAGCAGCGTCGAGCAGTTCGGCAACATCGTCCTGCGCGCCAACACCGACGGCTCGACCGTGCGGCTGAAGGATGTGGCGCGCATGGAGCTGGGCGGCCAGGCCTATGCCAGCTCGTCGCGCCTGAACGGTGTCACCGCCACCGGCGTGGGCATTCAGCAGTCGCCGGGCGGCAATGCCCTGGCCACGGCCGATGCCATCAAGAAGCGCATGGCCGAGCTGCAGAAGTTCATGCCCGAAGGCGTGAGCTATGACGTGCCCTACGACAGTTCCAAGTTCGTCAGCATCTCCATCGAGGAGGTCGTCAAGACCCTGCTGGAGGCCATCGCCCTGGTGTTCGTGGTCATGCTGGTGTTCATGCAGAACATCCGCTACACCCTGATCCCGACCATCGTCGTGCCCGTGGCGCTGACCGGCACCTTTGCCGTGATGCTGATGCTGGGCTTCTCGATCAACGTGCTGACCCTGTTCGGCATGGTGCTGGCCATCGGCATCCTGGTCGACGATGCGATCGTGGTGGTCGAAAACGTCGAGCGCCTGATGGCCGAAGAGGGCTTGTCGCCGCGTGACGCCACGGTCAAGGCCATGGGCCAGATCACGGGTGCCATCATCGGCATCACCGTGGTGCTGGTCACGGTGTTCGTGCCGATGGCTTTCTTCAGCGGCTCGGTGGGCAACATCTACCGCCAGTTCTCGCTGGCCATGGTGGCCTCGATGCTGTTCTCGGCCTTCATGGCCCTGACGCTGACACCTGCGCTGTGCGCGACGCTGCTCAAGCCGATTCCGGCTGGTCATCACGACAAGAAGGGCTTCTTCGGCTGGTTCAACCGCGGCTTCAAGCGCACCACCCATGGCTATGAAGGCGTGGTGGCCCGGATGCTGCCGCGCGCTGGCCGCTTCCTGGTCATCTACGCGGCCATCCTCGCGGCCGTCGGCCTGCTGTACCAGCGCCTGCCCACGTCCTTCCTGCCGAACGAAGATCAGGGCTACCTGCTGGTCAATGTGCAGTTGCCGCCAGGCGCGGCACAGTCGCGCACCGAGGCGGTGATGAAAGAGGTCGAAGACTTCTTCCTGGCGCAGCCTGAGGTCGACAAGGTCGTCGGCGTGCTGGGATTCAGCTTCGCCGGTTCCGGCCAGAACGCCGCCCTGGGCTTCGTCACGCTCAAGCCCTGGGATGAGCGCAAAGGCCCGCAGCACAGTGCGCAGGCCTTGGCCGGTCGGGCCTTTGGTGCCCTGATGGCCGTCCGTGATGGTTTTGTCTTTCCGTTGAGCCCGCCCCCGATCCCCGAGTTGGGCAATGCCACGGGCTTCAGCTTCCGACTGCAGGACCGGGCAGGCCAGGGCCACCAGGCTTTGCTGGCAGCTCGCAACCAATTGCTGGGCATGGCCAGCCAGAGCAAGCTGATGCAGGGCGTGCGGCCGGACGGCCTGGAGGATGCACCGCAGTTGCAGCTCGACATCGACCGCGAACGCGCGGCCGCCCAGGGCGTCAGCTTCGACACCATCAGCGCCATCCTGTCGACCTCGCTGGGCTCGACCTATGTCAACGACTTCCCCAATGCCGGCCGCTTGCAGCGAGTGGTGGTGCAGGCTGAGGCCGTCAGCCGCATGACGCCGGAGGATGTGCTGAAGCTCTATGTGCCCAATTCCAAGGGTCAGCAGGTGCCGCTGTCGGCGTTTGCCTCGACCCGCTGGGTCACCGGGCCGATCCAGACGGTGCGCTACAACGGTTATCCGTCGATGAAGATCAGCGGTGATGCCGCACCGGGCCGCTCCACCGGCGACGCCATGGCCGAGATGGAGAAACTGGCTGGCCAGTTGCCACCGGGCTTTGGTTTTGAGTGGACGGGACAGTCGCGTGAGGAGAAATTGTCTGGCTCGCAAGCGTCGATCCTCTTGGCCTTCTCGATGCTCGCGGTGTTCCTGTGTCTGGCCGCGCTGTACGAGAGCTGGACCATTCCGGTGGCCGTGCTGCTGGTGGTGCCACTGGGCATCCTGGGCTCGCTGCTGGGGGTGTGGTTCCGCGGCATGCCCAACGACGTTTACTTCAAGGTGGGCCTGATCACCATCATCGGCCTGTCGGCCAAGAACGCGATCCTGATCATCGAGTTCGCCAAGGACCTTCAAGCCGAGGGCAAGGGCCTGCTGGAGGCCACGCTCGAAGCCTGTCACCTGCGCTTCCGGCCGATCATCATGACCTCGTTCGCCTTCATCCTGGGTGTCTTGCCGCTGGCCATCGCCTCGGGTGCCGGCTCCGCCAGTCAGCGTGCCATCGGCACGGGGGTGATGGGTGGCATGATCACGGCGACGGTGCTGGCGGTGTTCCTGGTGCCGGTGTTCTACGTGGTGATCCGCAAGCTTTTCAAGGGCGGACATGAGGCTCCGCATGGCACAAAGATTGGTGCGGCTGCGCACCCTGACCTGGAGGGCAAGCTGTGATGGCCCGCTCTGACTCGATGATGACTTTCTCCTTGCGCGCTCTGCTGCCGCTGACCGCTGCGCTGACCTTGGCCGGTTGCATCAACCTGGCGCCGGCAGATGAGCGACCGGCGCTGCCGATCCCGGCTCAGTTGCCCAGCGCCACCGGCACCGCCGCTGCCGCCGGCGCTGATGCAGTGCGCCAGCCCGCATGGCGCGATCTGGTGCGCGACGAGCGCTTGCGCCAGGTGGTGGACCGGGCCCTGCTCGCCAACCGCGACCTGAAGGTGGCGGTGCTCAATGTCGAGCGCAGCCGGGCCCAGTGGCAGATCAGCGATGCCGACCGCTGGCCGACCTTGAACGCGGCCGTGTCGGCCAACCGCGCGCCCAACACCTCGGGCAAGCAAGCCAACACCTTGCAAGCCGGTCTGCAGGTCAGCAGCTTCGAGCTGGACCTGTTCGGTCGTGTGCGCAACAGCGGCGAGGCGGCGCAAGCCAGCTTCCTGGCCACTGAAGCCGCCGCTCGCAGTGCCCGGCTGGCGCTGGTGACGCAGACCATCGCTAGCTGGCTGACGCTGGCGGCCGACGAAGAGCAGCTGCGCCTGGCCCGCGAGACCCTGGACTCACGCGAGCAGACTTACAAGCTGACGGCGCTGCGGGCGCAGGTGGGTGCAGCCTCCGACCTGGAGTTGCGTGCGGCCCAGACGCTGACGGCTCAGGCACAGGCCACGCTGGCGCAGTTGCAACGCCAGCGCACACAAGACCGAAATGCGCTGACGGTGCTGGTGGGCGACGCCCTTCCTTCAGAGCTGTTCCCCAGCTCGGCCGACGGCGCACAAGCCGGCTGGTTGGCCGAGGTACCGGCCGGTGCCCGATCCGACGTGCTGCTGCTGCGGCCCGATGTGATCCAGGCCGAGCAGACGCTGCGCGCTGCCAACGCGAGCATCGGCGCGGCGCGGGCGGCGATCTTCCCGCGCATTGCCCTCAGCGGCAGCGTCGGCCAGGTCAGCGACAGCCTGAACGGGCTGGTCAATGCCGGCACGACAGCCTGGACCCTGGGGGCCTCGGCGGCCATGGCGCTGTTTGACGCCGGCCGCAATTCGGCCAACGTGAAGGTGGCCGAGGTCTCGCGCGAGATTGCACTGGCCCAGTATGAGAAGACGCTGCAGACCGCTTTCCAGGAAGCGGCCAACGGTCTGGAGGGCCAGAGCGAGTGGCGCAAGCAGGTGTCGGCGCAGAACGCATTGCTGCAGGCCGAGAGCGAGCGTGCCCGTCTGACCCGCCTGAAGCTGCAAGCGGGTGCGGTGAGCCTCAGCGATGTGCTGGAGGTCGAGCGATCACTGGCCAGCGCCCAGCAGGCGGCTGTGCAGACCCGTCTGGGTGAGCTGCTCAACCGCCTGTCGCTGTACAAGGCGCTGGGCGGCGAGCAGCCGGCCGATCAGGCGGTCGCGGCGGCCCCGGCTCAGTAAGTCCGCCCGCCCTTGAACTGGGCGTGGGTGCGGCGCTTCAGGTCGGTGGCCTGGGCCATGGCGGCGAACGAGCCGCCGGCGTGGGCATGGGTGATGGCGATGCCCAGCGCATCAGCCGCATCCTTGCCTGGCAAGCCGGGCAGGTTGAGCAGGCGCATGACCATCTCCTGCACCTGATCCTTGCGGGCGTGGCCGTGGCCGACCACCGACTTCTTCATCTGCAGCGCGGTGTACTCCGACACCGTCAGGCCGGAGGTCACCAGCGCGGTGAGCGCTGCGCCTCGCGCCTGGCCCAGCAGCAGGGTCGACTGCGGGTTGACGTTGACGAAGACGATCTCGCACGAGGCTTCGGTGGGCTGGTAGCGCTCGGCCACTTCGCGCACGCCCTCAAAGATGATCTTCAGGCGGTTGGGCAGGTCGCCCAGGGCCACGCCGGCGGTGGTCCGGATGGTGCCGCTGGCCACGTAGTGCAATTTGCCGGAATCGATTTCGACCACACCGAAGCCGGTGCATTGCAGGCCAGGGTCGATGCCCAGAACTCGGATCATGGTGTCAGGCTGAAATACCAGCGTACGGAGTGGAAGAACACCGGCGCGGCAAAGGCCAATGGCGCGATCCGGTCGAGCAGGCCGACGGCGCCGGTGACGGCGGCCTGATTGCCCCACCAGGCCACGCCGGCGTCTTTCTTGAGGGCGCGCATCACGAACTCGCCCAGCGAGCCGGCGGTGGCGGCAATCAAGGCCATGGCCAGGGCCTGCAGTGGCTTGAAGGGTGTGATCCAGAACAGCGCCAGCCCGGCCAGCCCGCCTGCGGCTGAGCCCAGCAGCCAGGCCCGGATCGAGAACGAGCGGCTGATGGCCCGCGCCACCGGCCGGCGACGCAGCCAGTGGCTCAAGCCCTCCTGCACGATCTGCGC
>CALRVU010000223.1:0-5938 GCA_943371685.1 Bordetella parapertussis
CACCAGCGGCAACGCGGCCACCAGGGCCGGCAGCGCCAGCTCAGCGTCAAAAGGCGGATCCAGCAGGATCAACTCGAAGCGGGGCGCGGGCGGCTGACGCAGCCAGGCCATGGCCTCGGACCGCTGCACCTTGAGCGCCTGCGCACCCAGGCGCTGCCTGGACGCATTGAGCGAGTCGACCAGCACCGGATCGCGCTCGAGCAGCAGCACCTCGGCCGCGCCGCGCGACGCAGCCTCGAAGCCGAGCGCACCCGAGCCGGCGAAGGCGTCAAGCACCCGCCAGCCGCTCAGGTCCTGCCCCAGCCAGTTGAACAAGGTCTCACGCACCCGGTCAGGCGTGGGGCGCAGGCCGGGTCGGTCGGCCACCGGCAACAGGCTGCGGCGCCACAGGCCGCCGATGATGCGCACCTCGTGGCGGGCACCGCGCGGGGCCGCCTTGGTCTGGACCGGGGCTTTGCCTTCGGTCTTGACCTTGGTGGCTTGAGACCGAGTCACCGAATCGGACATGGCAGCGCGGTCGCTGCGGTTCAATGAAGAACGGCCCATCAGAGACGCACCGGCACGCCAGCTTGCGCCAGGCGGGCCTTCGCTTGGCCCACCGTGAACTCGCCGTAATGGAAGATGCTCGCGGCCAGCACCGCATCAGCGCCGCCGATCTGGATGCCTTCAACCAGGTGCTCGAGCGCACCCACGCCGCCCGAGGCGATCACCGGCACGCTGACGGCATCGCTGACCGCCCGGGTCAATTCCAGATCAAAGCCCACCTTGGTGCCGTCGCGGTCCATGCTGGTCAGCAGGATCTCGCCGGCACCCAGCTCGGCCATCTGCCGGGCCCAGGCCACGGCGTCCAGGTGCATGTTCTTGCGGCCGCCGTGGGTGTAGACATCCCAGCCCGGGCCCTTGCTGGCCAGATCGTCACCGACGCGGCGCTTGGCGTCGATGGCGACCACGATGGCTTGCGCACCGTAGCGCTCCGAGGCCTCCCGGATCACCTCGGGCCGCGCCACGGCGGCTGAGTTGAAGCTGACCTTGTCAGCACCGGCGTTGAGCAGGCGCCGGACATCGTCCACCGTGCGCACGCCCCCGCCGACGGTGAGTGGAATGAACACCTGCGAGGCCACGGCCTCGATGATGTGGAGGATCAGGTCGCGGCCGTCGCTGGTCGCAGTGATGTCCAGAAAGGTGAGTTCGTCGGCGCCCTGTTCGTTGTAGCGCGCCGCGATCTCCACCGGATCACCGGCATCGCGCAACTCAACGAAATTGACGCCCTTCACGACGCGACCACCGGTCACGTCCAGGCAAGGAATGATGCGTTTGGCAAGCATGGCCGGATTGTCGCAGCAGTCGGGCACCCCGGATCCCCGGACCTCAGTTACATCTGGCTTCGATTTTCCCGCGCCAAAGTGCCGACGGCCGCGGGAATCCGGCATCCGGGCCTCTAGCATTGCAGCCCGCAGCCCCGCCAAGGTCGGGCCAGGGGCTGGCCCCTTTCCTGCCGCAGAGATCGTCATGTCAGTTTCAATCCTCACTCTCCCCTGCCCCATCAGACCCGACCGCGCCGCACTGCTGGCGGGCCTGGTTGCCCTGTCCGGGACCGCCCTGGGCGCCGAGCTCGATGACCATCCGGCGGTGGCCCGCTATCCCGGTGCCAAGATCGCGCACAGCGACTACAAGGAGTTCGAGGAAGCCCAGCTGGTGCTCAGCAAGCCCTACTCCAGCGGCGGGCGGCTGGTGGCCGACAAGGTCCTGCCCGTCGAGGGACAAGTGACCTATCTGCAGTACACCATTCCGGGCACGGCATCGGCTTTCCAGGTGTTCCGCAACTACCAGAGCTCGCTCAAGCGCAGCGGCTTTCAGGAGCTCTATGCCTGCGACCGACCCTGCTACGACGGCAATCTGGGCGACTGGAAGGACCTGCTCAAGGCCCGCGACCTCTACCTCAACTACCACCGCGACAACCAGTACCTGGCGGCGCAGCGGGGCAACACCTACGTCTCGCTGGCGGTCAACAACAGCGGCAGCGGCTCGAGCAGCGAGACCTACGTCTGGTTGTTCGTGATCGACAAGGGGGCCCTGGACGACGGCAAGATGGCGGTGACGGGCGAGTCACCCATGGCCAAGGCCCTGGCCGCCGCCGGCAAGGTCGATGTCTACGGATTCCAGTTCGACACCGGCAAGGCGCAATTGAAGACCGGCTCCGAGGCCACGCTCAAGGAACTGGCCCAGGTGATGACGGAGAACCCCGGGCTGCAGATCGATGTGGTGGGCCACACCGACGACGTGGGCAAGGCCGACGCCAACCTCGCACTCTCGTTGGCGCGGGCCCAGGCTGTCGCCCAGGCGCTGACGCAACAGTACGCCGTGGTGGCCGACCGGATGAGCGCCTCCGGCAAGGGTGCGAATCAGCCGCTGATGCCCAACACCAGCGAAGAAGGTCGGGCCAAGAACCGGCGAGTGGAAATCATCGCGCGGGCCAAGTTGACCACGCCCGCTCCGCTGACGCCGGCTCAGCGCCGGGCGCAGCAGAACACCGAACCCCCGGCGCCCAAGGAAAAGGCCGTGACCCTGGAGAAGACCATCGACACGGTCGAGAAGATCCGGTCGCTCAAGGGCCTGCTGGGCTTTTAATCGCCGTTCAGCTCATCTGCGCGGGCCTGGCCCGCTGCAAAGTCGAGCGCACCGGTGTAGATCGAGCGGCCGCAGATCACGCCCTCCACACCCTCACCCTCGACGGCGCAAAGGGCCTCGATGTCGGCCAGGTTGGACAGGCCGCCCGAAGCGATGACCGGAATGCTCAGGGCCTGGGCCAGCTTGACGGTGGCCTCGATGTTGATGCCGGTCAGCATGCCGTCGCGGCCGATGTCGGTGTAGATGATGCCCTCGACACCGTAGTCCTCGAACTTCTTGGCCAGATCGACGACCTCGTGGCCGGTCAGCTTGCTCCAGCCATCGGTGGCCACCTTGCCGTCCTTGGCATCCAGGCCGACGATGATGTGACCGCCAAACGCCGTGCAGGCATCGCGCAGGAATCCGGGGTTCTTGACCGCTGCCGTGCCGATGATCACGTAGCTGATGCCGTCGTCCAGATAGCGCTCGATGGTGTCGAGATCGCGGATGCCGCCACCCAGTTGCACCGGAATGTCGTTGCCAACCTCACGCAAGATGGACTTGATGGCGGACTCGTTGACCGGCTTGCCCGCAAAGGCGCCGTTCAAGTCCACCAGATGCAGGCGCCGGGCGCCAGCATCCACCCAGCGCCGCGCCATGGCGGCGGGATCCAACCCGAAGGTGGTGGACACATTCATGTCGCCTTGTTCTAGGCGCACACATTGACCGTCTTTGAGGTCGATCGCGGGGATCAGCAGCATGGCTCGGGGAGCACGAGTGGAGGTTCGTTGAAGAAATGCCCGGTGCCGCTCATGGCGCCCAGTGCAGGAAGTTGCGGTAAAGGGCCAGGCCGTGGGCGGCACTCTTTTCCGGGTGGAACTGTGTCGCAAAAATATTATCCCGTGCCACGGCGCAGGTAAAGCGCTCGCCGTACTCGGTGTCGCCCGCGCTGTGGTGCGGGTCAGACGGCGCCGCATAGTAGCTGTGGACGAAATAGAACCAGGATTCATCCGGCACGCCGGCCCAGATCGGGTGGCGCTGTCCGGCCGCGCTGAGCTGCCGAACCTGGTTCCAGCCCATCTGCGGCACCTTGTAGCGGCTGCCATCGGGCTGCAGCTGCCCGGTCAGCTGAAAGCGCTTGACCCGCCCCGGGATCAAACCCAGCCCCGGCGTGTCCTGTTCCTCAGAATGGTCGAGCAGCATCTGCATGCCCACGCAGACGCCCATCAGGGGCTTGCTGGCAGCGGCTTCAAGCACGGCGTCGCGCAGACCGGAGTCTGCCAGCTCGCGCATGCAGTCGCGCATGGCGCCCTGGCCGGGCAACACCACCCGCTCGGCTGCGCGCACATCCTCGGGGCGCGAGGTGACGATCACGTCCACCCCTTCGCCAGCCGCCACATGCATCACCGCCTGCGACACCGAGCGCAGATTGCCCATGCCGTAATCAACGACCGCCACAGTGCGTGCCATGTCAGAGCGTGCCTTTCGTCGATGGAATCACACCGGCCGAACGCGGATCCGGCGTCAGCGCCATGCGGATCGCGCGGCCAAAAGCCTTGAAGATGGTCTCGCACTGGTGGTGCGCGTTGTGACCCTTCAGGTTGTCGATGTGCAGGCTCACCAGTGCGTGATTGACGAAGCCTTGGAAGAACTCATAGACCAGCTGGGTGTCCAGCGCTCCGATCATGCCGCTGCTGAACTTCACGTCCATCTCGAGGCCGGGCCGGCCGGAGAAGTCGACCACCACGCGCGACAGCGCCTCGTCCAGCGGCACATAGCTGTGGCCGTAACGGGTGATGCCGGCCTTGCTGCCCACGGCTTGCGCCACCGCCTGCCCCAGGGTGATGCCCACGTCTTCCACGGTGTGGTGGCCGTCGATGTGCAGGTCACCGTCGGCATGGATCTCCAGATCGATCAGGCCGTGACGGGCAATCTGGTCGAGCATGTGATCAAAAAAACCAATGCCGGTGGCCAGCTTAGACTGGCCCATGCCGTCCAGATTGACGCGGACGCGGATCTTGGTCTCGTTGGTGTTGCGTTGAACTTCGGCGATTCGGGCGGCAGGAGCGCTCATGGCGGGGCTTTCGGACAGAGCTCGTTCAAAGATCGTTGAGTGCGGCGGCAAAGGCCGCCAGCATCAAGGTGTTTTCATCAGGCGTGCCGACGGTAATGCGCAGGCAGCCGGCCAGCAAGGGATGAAGGCCCGACACGTTCTTGATGAGCACCTTGCGGGCCTTCATGCCGGCAAAGACACGGGCTGCATCAGGCACCCGCGCCAGCACCATGTTGGCCTCGCTCGGGAAGGGTGTGACACCGGGCAGGGCCTGCAATGCGCTGAAGATGCGCCCGCGCTCGGCACGGATCACCTCCGCCTGATGGGCATATTCGTCGGTGTGCTCCAGCGCAAACAGCGCTGCTTCACAGTTCAGCACGCTGATGTTGAAAGGCGGGCGCAGCTTGTCGACCTCCGCGATCAGCGCCTTGCGACCCATCAGGTAGCCGATGCGCACGCCGGCCAGGCCGAACTTGCTCATGGTGCGCATCAGCAGCACATGGTCAAAGCGCTGCAGACGCGCCAGCGAATCTTTGCTGGCAAAGGGCTGGTAGGCCTCGTCCATCACCACCAGACCCGGTGCGGCCTCGATGATGGCGTCGATGGTGGCGTCGTCCCAAAGGCTGGCGGTGGGGTTGTTAGGGTAGGCCAGCCAGATCAAGGCCGGCTGATGCTCAGCGATGGCGGCCAGCATGGCAGCGCGGTCGAGCTGGAAGTCGGCCGTGGTCGGCACGCCGACAAAGCGCAAGCCCTGCAACTTGGCGCTCATCTCGTACATGACAAAGCCCGGCAGCGGCGCCAGCACCACATTGCCCGGCACGTCGGCGGCCAGCGTGAGCAGGCTGATCAACTCGTCCGAGCCATTGCCCAGCATGATGTCGCAGCCTTCGGGCATTTGCGCATGACGCGCCAGCTCGGCCCGCAGCACCTCGCCGCGCTCGGCCGGATAGCGGTTGAGCGCCACTTCGGCCAGCCGTGCGCCCAATTGCTGGCGCAAATGTGCCGGCAACTGGAACGGGTTTTCCATCGTGTCCACCTTGACCATGCCGGTGCTGGGCTGCACGGCGTAGCCATGCATGCCCTGCACATCGGCACGGAGGTAGCGGGTCATGCGGTCAGGCAGGGTGGCAGTCATGAGCTGGCGGTGTCGAGCCCTTCGGGAGCGACACGGAATGGGTTGATGATACGGACACCGTCAAACTGCAGGCCGTGCGCAAGCCGCTCGGTCAACAAGGTGCTGCAGCTCTGGTGCTGGGCTGAGGCGACGATCAAGGCGTC
>CALRVU010000224.1:0-5912 GCA_943371685.1 Bordetella parapertussis
TTCCAGCCGGACTGCGAGTAGGTGCCGTCTTTCTCCTTCTTGACCACCCCGGCGAACTTGTCCAGGCGGAGCTCAATGACGGGCAGCAGCAGGTCAATGTTCTTTAGGCGACCTTGCTCGAGCTTGGCCTTTCGCGCACGCTCGTAGCCATCAATGAAGATGTAGTCGTTGATACCGATGGCCTTGAACTCAACGGGCAGGGATTCAAGGTCGGTCAGGAAGGCTTCCCAAGCCTCGTCCGGCTGGGCACCGGGGTAGTTATGGACCAGCGACGAGGGCGTGTGGACGTGCAAGTCCCACTTTTTCCAAGTCGAACCTGCTGGATCATTTGACATGTGAATCCCCCTGAACTTATTGGTCGCCGCAGGCCAGCGTAGGAACTGATTGGCCGCCGCAGTTGAGATCTGCTTTGCGTGAGCAGTCTATGGATGATTTCGGATTGACCGAGGCAACCGGGGCTCTGTCTTTGGCCCCTGTTGGTTTGCCTTCGCCTGTCAACTCTGCCTGAACACATCCACCTTCGTCTCCAAACACCGCCGCAGGCTGATGTCGTTGGCGCCCACGCCGAACCAGCTGTCGGGCTTCTGGAAGAAGTCCAGACCGCGGCCGATCTTAATGGTCCAGCCGTTGTCGATGCGGATCTCGCGATCGTGAAGGTTCTCGTTGACCTTCACCTCCAGGGCCACGTCCAGTTCCAACAGGCTTTGCTTGAGCTCGTCCAATCGCGTGGCCAGCTCTTTCAAGTCCGTGTACTCGTCATAGCTGGTGGTCAGGGTGATGTTTCGAACCGTCGGCGCTTTGATGGCAGCCTCGCAGAAGCGAACGAAGTTCTGCACCTGGTGCGTAGCGCGGATGTACGGGTCTTCGATCGTGATCGCCCTGGCGCCGCGCAAATACGGCAGCACGATGGACTCGTAGCTGTGGCCTGAGTCACCGTAGTGGATGGTGTAGTGCTGCTCGGTCAGCTCGGGCTCGGCCGGTACGGGTGGCGCTTCCGGCAAGGGCGCGGCAGCGGGCTGCGGTGTCGAATGTGTGGCTGCCGCCGCACCAGCTGGCGCAGGCGTTGCTGGGGCGGGAACGGCAGGCGCTGACGGCACCAAAGGCGGCACAGGCGCACCGCCGTGGATGCTGCGTCGGCTAGGTTCTAGCGTGGCCGTGGCGTTACGGGATTCCGGGCAAAACACCACCACCTCTTGTCCCGCTGCGTTGAAGTAGGAGAGGTTGATGCGCGCAAAATCGTCGTCTGTCTTGCGCTTGTTCATCTGCTCTTTCACGCGGCGACGGCATTCCACGGCATAGGCCACGTACTCCTCGAACTCTTCGTCCGAAGGAGCGCCGTTCGGATGCAAGATCTTGATGAAAGCGCAAACCGTCTTCTTGATGCCCTTCTCGTCGCGCCCTTCCACCTCCTTGCCAAGCTTGATGCGCTTGCTGACCTCCTCATATCGGTTGGTCTGCTTCAGCTGGTGGTGGAAGGCCTCAGCCAGGTAATCAGTGATGAAGCCATAACGGCTGGTCAGGAACTCGCTGCTGTTCTTGGGCATCTCCCAACCTGGCAGGTAACAAGCAAACCGATCTTGCACCGCCAGGTCAAACTCCTTCGGCAAGGGTTGGAAGAGGTCATAAGCCTCAGAGTTCACTACCTGATCGACTGACAAGTACAAGTTCCCGACAAACGCCATGGACGCGTCGGCGATCACTTCTGCGCCCCGTGAAAAGCGCCCATTGGCCATGAAGTCCTTCATGATCTGAATCGTGTCAGGATCCTTCACCTTCAGACCGCCCACTTCGTCAAAGGCCACCGTATCCCAGAAGCCCACTAGGCCGACCTTGTGTCGCTGGTTGTTGTAGAACAGCGTAGCCTTAGTCGCTTGGCCACCGCTGATCAGCGTGGAATACGGCGAGAACTCACTGAAAAAATACGATTTGCCGGTGCCCGGCGGACCCAGTTCAATGAAGTTGAAGTTGGCCTCAACTAGCGACGCCAAACGCGCAACGTAGTGGAATTTCAATCGCCGGGATAGTTTAGATGGCTCCAGGCCAACTGACCGAAGGATGACATCTAGCCATTCGTCCCTGCTGAAGGCGCCACGACCTTCGCAGTAATGCGCGAAGTTGAACCGGCTGAGCTGAATGGGCCGCAGGTCTTCCACGTAGAAGGTGTACTTGTCGTCTTCCACTTCGTTGAAGGCTACGGTCACTTCCGCCCACAGACCGCCTTGCAGCAGGCGGTCGTTATCGCGATAGTACTTTTCGCTGATCGCGACGCGGCGCGAGTCGAAGTTCTCCAGCGCCGCCCAGTGGCGCCTGTCCTTCTCCACGTAGTTGACGTGCACCTTGTCGATGAAGCGGTGCTTGCCCTTGGTGGCCACGCGTGACTGCGCCGCGTTGGCATCGTTGGGCCGCACGTAGTTCTCGTTCAGGGTGTCCAGCACCGCTTCCATGCCGGCCTGGATCTCCGCCGCGTCGTCGCTGGCGCAGTAGCGGGCCAGCAAGAACTCCAGCACGAAGGTGGGTACATTGGTGCCCTTCTTGATGCGGTGCAACAGGTCCTTGCGCACCACCTTGCCGTCGAAGGCTGCAGACAGCTTGCGGTCCAGATCGTCGGGGCTGTATTCCATGGCTTACACCGTGTAGTCGGTTGCCAGGTCCAGTTGGCAATGGATCTGGTTGGTCTTGGGGTCGAGCGCCTTCACCTTGAACTTGCCCTCGAACTCCAACTGCATCCTCAACGCCACCTGCACCTTGTCGCCCGCGTGCAGCGTCAGCGTACCGGTGGCCGCGTTCACGGCGCCGCCGGCGCGAGCCTCGCCCACCACGTTGCCCTTGGCATCTTGGGCTTCCAGCAGGATCTCAAACGCGCTGTCGGCCGAGAACATGTCGGCCGCATCCACCGTCACTTCGATCACCGGCACGCGGGTGGTCACCTTGGTGGCGCCGTTCTTGTAGCTCAGCTTCACCAGCGCCTGGGTCACTTCCGGCTGGCCCTTGGCCTTGAGCTGTACCGTCAGCACCGGCACCACGCACTCTTGCAGCGAGGCGCCGCCGTGGAAGTACTGGAGGGCAGTGCGGTAAGCCGCCAGCGTGAGCGGGCCGGCCACCTTGGCGACATCACCGCGAATGCCGGCCTTGTCGGCAGGCAACACATAGTGAGTGTTGCCCACTGCGCCATCACCCAGCGCACAGCGGTCGTGCTCCACCAGCCAGTTGCCATCGGGCTTAGCGCACACATCGCCCGCCCCAGCGTGGGTGTTGATGAAGAAGCCGTGGTCGGTGGCGATCACCACCTCTTGGAAGCCGGCCTCCGCCAGGCGGTGCAGCGCCATGCGAATGCGGCGCAGCGCATTGGTGATCTCCGCCGGCGCCGTGTCCGGGTGGTTCTCGAAGTGGCTGTCGATCTCCACAGCGCGCAGCACCAGCAGGTCGGCATCGGCAGGCACGTCCAGGCGGCCGCGCACGTAGTCTTCCAGTCGGCCTTCGGCAAAGCGTTGCCCGTAGCGCTTGCGTAGCACGTCCATGCGTTGTGCCACGTTGGTCACCGGTTGTTCGCCCAGCAAGGGCACCAGGGCCGCACCGTCACGGCGCAGGCTGAGTTGCTGGCCGGCTCCCGGCAACAGTGCGGCCATGCCCACCGGCGTGATGGTGGGCAGCGGTGCCAGCGCGGCCTGCAAGGCCACGGCACCGTCCTCCACCAGTTGCTGCTCCAGCGCCACGCCCAGCTCGTAGCGCAACGCGTCGATCATCAGGTAGGCCACCTTGTGGCCATGCTGCTGCAGCTTGGGCGCCAAAAAGCGGTCAAACACATCGGCGTTGGCCAGTTGCCCAGCCAGCGGCCAGCCGCCGGCCTGCAAGTGGCGGGTGAAGGCCAGTTGCGCCTTCTCAGCCAATCGGCCATAGGCCCTGCGCGCCTGCTGGCGCACGGGCTTCATGGCGTCCTGGGTGTCTTGCCATTCAAAATCGCCCAGGGCCTGCTCAAACTCGCGGTGCAGGCGGTCGGCCTCGCGCAGGCTGCCGGTGTAGAAGGCCAGCAGCTTGCCCATGTCTTGGGTGTGCTGTGGCAGTTGGCTGTCCAGCTCTTCGCATCGCAGGCTCAGCTCCAGCGCGGCGCGCAGCAGGTCCCATTTCAAGCGGCTTTCGCCACGAGCCGCCCAGACTGATCGGCGCTGGTGGTCCAGCGTCTGGCGCACAGCGTCCACATCATCGCGCAGAAAGGCATCAACGCCGCGCTCCAGCGCGCTGCGCTCTTCAAAAGGGAAGGTTTCGCGGGGCCCCAGGTTCTTCAGCACCGCGCAGTGTTGGGCCAGGGCCAGTTCCTGCTCCAGCTTCTGCGCCCGGTCGATGTACACGGGTTGCGTGCGGTGGTCGTTGCGCAGATCGTCACACAGCGCGAACACCACTGTCTGGCCACCCTCGGGTGCGCGGGGCAGGTCTTGCAGTGCTGCGGGCAAAGGGCTGGGCAGGTCAAACGCAAACTCGCTGAACAGCACGTAGCGCCACAGCTCTTCAGCAATGGTGGACCAAGCCCGACCCCGCGTGCGCAGCGTGAGCGCCAGGCAGGCCTTCAGCAGCTCACGCGCCTCGTTCACCCAGGTGTCGCCCGCCTTCAGCGCTTGTTCTTGCGCGCTGTTGGGCGCCATCAGGGCCAGCAGGATGTCACGACCCGACTCCACGTTCAGCAGTGCACGTAGGTTGGGCCAGCCCACGCCGCCGCCCAGCGCGTTAATCACTGCAAAGCTGGGGTTGGGGTCAGCCTCAAAGATGCGGCGCAATTCCAGCACCTGGTCGGGCTTGGCGCTCTCACACAGGCTTTCAAAGCGATCACCGTCGCCATCCGGGAACACGCGCCCGCAGGCGGCGTAGGGGCTGAATGGGTCTTGCTGGCGGGCTTCGTCGGTCAGCGGCGCGGCGGTCGGCACATAGACCAGCAAGTGCTCAATGCGGCCCTGGCCCAGTTCAACCAGGGCCTGCGCAGCCTCCTCCCGGCTGAGGATGCTGCTGCCGCTGGCATCCACCACACGGCAGCGCTCGTCGGCAATGCTGGTGCAGGTGCCGTGGTAGCGGCGTTCGGGGTCGTACACCACCAGCACGCCTTTGTCGGCCATGCGGGGCGTCAGGATCTCCTGCTGGATGAAGGTTTCGATGCGCATTCAACGTGCTCTCAGAAATTCAGGTGCTTACCGCAGTGCCCCACCACCAGCATCTTTTCTGCGGGCAGCCACTCGAAGTGGATACGCAGGGTCTCGGCCTTGCTGTCTTTCACCCCATGCTTGAGGTGCTTCTCCATCACAAAGTCTTGCCCACGGTAGGTGAAGGTGCGAAGGCGCTTGCCCTCGTTGCTCAGCGAATCGGATTCGTTGGCGGCGTAGGCGTCTTTCCCGAAAACGCCCTTGGCGTGTTGGTCACCCTTGCCGTCATTCAGTGCGCTCCAGTAACCCGTGGCCAACGTGTGCAGCAGCTCGCATGCTCTTTCGGCCAGCTTCGAGCCACTGCGGTCGGCTTCTTTGGCTGACGCCATGGCAGTGTCCAAAAACACCAAGCGGTCAGGGAACAAGGTGCCCATCAAATCCACCACCTTTTGCAGTGTCAGCTTGCACTTCACTGCGTCTAACAGCTGCTCGCGAACGGGGGCCAAAACTTCCATGGCAGCGCCTTGCCCGTCGTCGGCCTGGAGGCTGCTCAGGGTCTGATTGAGGTTGAAGATCTCTTGCTTGAGATCTCGAACCTCTTCCTCTTTGGCCTCGAAGTCAGACCGGGACTGCTTGAGCTCACCCTCCTTGCGCAACACGTCTTGGTCTGCGGCTTGAAGCAACTCGACATATTCGGCCAGCTCATCAGCGTGCTGGCTGCCCTTGGTCTTGTCCAGCAGCGCGGCCACTCGGCCATGCAAGATGGCCTGGTCGACTTTCACCGGT
>CALRVU010000225.1:0-5900 GCA_943371685.1 Bordetella parapertussis
CGATGTGCTGCAGATGATTGCCGAACATGTGCGGCCCGGCATCAGCACCAACGAGCTCGACCGGATCTGCCACGACCACATCGTGGGAGTGCAGCAGGCCATTCCAGCCAATGTCGGTTACCACGGCTATCCCAAGACAATCTGCGCCTCGGTCAACCAGGTGATCTGTCATGGCATCCCGTCGGACAAGAAGCTCAAGAATGGCGACATCGTCAACATCGACGTGGCCTTGATCAAGGACGGCTGGTTTGGTGACACCAGCCGCATGTATTTTGTGGGCGAGCCGGGCATCCTGGCCAAGCGCCTGGTCAACACCACTTACGAGGCCATGATGGCCGGCATTGCCAAGGTGCGGCCGGGCGCCACTCTGGGCGACATCGGCCATCAGATCCAGAGCGTGGCCCAGCGCGATGGTTTCAGCGTGGTGCGCGAGTATTGCGGCCACGGCATCGGCAAGGTCTATCACGGGGCGCCCGATGTGCTGCACCATGGCCGCCCCGGCCAAGGCCTGAGGCTGGAGCCGGGCATGATCTTCACCATCGAGCCCATGGTCAACGCCGGCGGTGCCGCGACCCTGACGCAGAAGGATGGCTGGACGGTGGTGACCAAGGACGGCTCGCTCTCGGCCCAGTGGGAGCACATGGTGGCGGTGACCGAGACCGGCCACGAGGTGCTCACGGTCTGGCCGGAGCACCGCTGAACCGGATCCCTGGGGCGGCTCAGCCGCGCCAGACCGGCCCGTCGACCCGCTCGGTCTCACCGGGAATGGGCGGGAAGCCACCTGCCGTCCAGCGCTGAGCAGCTTCTGCCAGCCCTTCGCGGGTGCTGGCCACGAAGTTCCACCACATGCGCACGGGCTGCGGCAGGGCCTGCCCGCCGATGACGACGAAGCGTGCCCCCTCGGCGCCGGCCTGGATGGCGAGCGGCGAATCGGCTGGGCCGGTGTCGGATCCTGGCGGCAGCCACACACCCATCTCGCCAGCGCTCAATGGGACGCCGGCCACCTCCAGCGGCAGCGTGGGGCTGTAGACCGCCAGCTCGTCGGCCCAGCGGGGCAGGTCCAGCGCAGCACCTGGGGGCAGGCTGATGTCCAGGTAGAGGGTGGGGCTGGCGGTGCGAACCGGGCTGGTCCAGCCCCAGGCCTGGCCCACCAGCACCCGGGCGGTGCCGCCGCCGGGCAGGGCGTGCTCGGGCAGTTCGGTGGCGGCCACGTGCTGGAAGCTGGGTGCGCTGGCCTCCAGCTCAGGCGGCAGGGCCACCCAGAGCTGCAGGCCGTGCGCCTCCCGGGCTCGCCCCTGGTCCTCGGGGTGCATGCGCTCGCTGTGGACGATGCCGTTTCCAGCGCTCATCCAGTTGACAGCACCGGGCTCGATGGCTTGCACCGTGCCCAGGCTGTCGCGGTGCACCTGCCGGCCGGCAAACAGGTAGGTGACGGTGGCCAGACCGGTGTGCGGATGGCCGGCCACATCGCTGTTCACTTCGGCGGCAAGCCGAACCGGACCGAAGTGGTCGAAGAACACGAAGGGGCCGACGGATCGGCGTTCGGCCGCGGGCAGCAGGCGGCGCACATTCAGGCCGTCGGCCAGCGGCGTGACGCGGCCGCTCAGGCGTTGCAGCGGGGCTTCGGTGGGCATGGGGCTCCTCGGCTTGGAGCCGCCAGTGTGCCTCAGCGTCCGGTGCGGTCCGGGCTCAATTGATAGACGCGCACGAAGTCCACTTCCATGCGCAAGGGGAAGATGCTGTCGTCCACCGGGCCGCCAAAATCGCCGCCCACGGCGATGTTCAGGATCATGAACTGCGGCGTGTCAAAGGGCCACTGGGCCTTGTCTTGGCCGGCATTGCGGTAGACGAAGTGGGTCTTGCCGTCCACGCCGAAGCGCAGTTCCTGCGGCGTCCAGAGCATTGAATAGGTGTGGAATGCGTGGCAGGCGGTGGGCAAGTGGGTGGATGCGCCCGTGCCCTTGGCGCCGCTGCCCGAGGTGGTGTGCACGGTGCTGAACACGGTTTCAGGCTCACGACCCACCAGTTCCATGATGTCGAGCTCGCCCATCGCGGGCCACTCGCCCTCGCTGGCCAGCATCCAGATGGCTGGCCAGGTGCCCTTGCCGCAGGGCAGCTTGGCGCGCGCCTCCACATAGCCATAGGTCCAGGCCGCCTTGCCGGCCGTGAGCAGCCGGGCCGAGGTGTAGCTCTGGCCACCCCAGTCGGGCGCGGCGCGCAAAGCCTCTTTGCGGGCGGTGATGACCAGCATGCCGTCGCGCACCTCGGCGTTCTCGGCACGGGGGCCGCTGTAGTACTGGCGCTCGCGGTTGTACCAGCCCTGGCGGTTCATGCCGGTGTCGTAGCCCCATTTGGCGGGGTCGGGCAGGCCGGGTTGCGAGAACTCATCGGCCCAGACCAGCTGGTAGCCCTCGGGCCGCACCAGCGGAGCGGACAGGTCGGGCGCATCGGGTGACTTGGCCAGTGCGCCCGGCACCGGGGTGAGTTGTTGAACCGTTGGGGGTGGCGTGGCGCAGCCTGCGAACAATGCGGAGGCGAGGGCCGCAGGCAGCAATGCAGCGCGGGCGAAGTGGGAGCGCGGGGTGGCGTTCATGGCAGGTTGGGCATCGAGTTGACGTTATTGCGCAGGCGCCGGGCAGTAGCGCTGCAGATAGGCCTGGTGGCTGGGCAGCTGGGCGACGGTGCGGTCGACCTGGTGGCGGATGGCGCCGAGGAAGTTGGAGAGCTCGGCATCGCTCATCAGGTCGGCCACCGGGTGGTGGCGCTCGGGTGTGATGCCCTGGCCCAGCATGACCTGGATCCAGGAGTTCTCGGCGAACAGTTCGTTGCCGGGGCGGAAGACCCGAGCCGTCTCTTGAAACAGCGCAATGCGGTGGCGCAGCGTGGGCGGCACGTCCTGCGTCTGGCAGGTGCGCCAGAACGGCGTGTCGCTGCGCCGGGTCACCTTGTAGTGCAGGATGATGAAGTCGCGGATGTGCTCGATCTCTTCGCGGGTCTGCCGGTTGTACTCGGCCACGTCGGCCGGGCTGATGCCGTCGGACGGGAACAGCTGCATCAGCCGCAGCACGCCGCGCTGGATCAGGTGGATGCTGGTCGATTCCAGCGGCTCCAGAAAGCCGCTGGACAGGCCGATGGCCACGCAGTTGCCGCGCCAGGTCTGCTCGCGCTGGCCGGGGGTGAAGCGGATGATGCGCGGCGCGGTCAGTGGCTCGCCCTCAAGGCGGCTCAGCAGCAGTGCGCGGGCTGGCTCGTCGTCCAGGTGCTTGCGGGCATAGACCAGGCCGTTGCCCACCCGGTGCTGCAGCGGAATGCGCCATTGCCAGCCCGCGCCATGGGCCATCGAGCGGGTGTAGGGCACGGGCTCGCCCACCGAATGGGTCTGCACGGCCATGGCGCTGTCGCAATGCAGCCAGTGCGACCAATCCTGGTAAGGCACCTTCAGCGTCTCGCCGATCAACAGGCCGCGCATGCCGGTGCAATCGATGAACAGGTCGCCTTCGATCTCGGCGCCCGAGTCCAGCCGCAGCGCGCGGATGTGGCCGGTGGCGGCGTCGGTGTGGACGGTGTTGATCTTGCCCTCGATCCGCTGCACGCCGTAGCCTTCGCTGAACTGGCGCAGGAACCGGGCATAGCGGCTGGCGTCCAGGTGGAAGGCGTAGTTCATGCCCGCCCGGGGCAGGTGGGCAAAGCGGTTCTGCTCGGCGGCCTTCAGCTCCAGGCAGTAGTCGCCATAGTCGCCCGCCAGCTGGCGCTGCCGGCCCTGGAGCCAGAAGTGCTGGAAGCCGGCGGTCCAGTGGTCCTTGCCGGTCATGCCGAAGGAGTGGATGTAGTCCTCGCCCACATCGCGCCAGCCTTCAAAGCGGATGCCCAGCTTGAAGGTGGCGCCGGTGGCGGCCATGAAGGCCTGTTCGTTGATGTCGAGCAGCTGGTGAAACGTCAGCAGGGTGGGGATGGTGGCCTCGCCCACGCCCACGGTACCGATCTCGTCGGACTCGATCAGACGGATGTCGAGTGCCTTGCCCAGCACCTTGGAGATGCAGGCCGCCACCATCCAGCCGGCGGTGCCGCCGCCGGCGACGACGACGCGGCGCACGGGCCTGCGCTCTGCGGTGGTCTGGGTTTCTGGGGTCAGGGTCGGGTTCATGAGGTCACTCGAAGTTCGTCTTCAGCGATTGAGCTTGCGCAGCAACTGGGCGCGCAGCTGGCGTGCCATGTCGGGCTGCAAGGGCGCCAGCAGGCCGCGCGCCTGGGGCGGAATGTGGGCGGTGGTGTCAGGCCCGGCGTGGAATACATAGTGGTCGAACAGCGCGGCCCAGGCCTGGCGTTGCTCGGCAGGCAAGTCGCGCACGCTCAGCAGGGCATGCATCAGCGCGTTCATCGGGCTGTCCATCCAGGCCGGTGCGTCGCGCCACCAGCAGTTGATGAGCAGGTTGAAGTTGTCCAGCGCCTCGATCTGGTGCCACCACATGCTGGGGATGAAGATTGCGTCGCCAGGCCCCAGCTCGGCCACCTGGGCGCGGGCCAGCGCAGCCGCGGCGCGCGGGTGACGTGCCAGATCGGGTTGGCGGAAATCCACCAGGCTGATGGGTTGGCCGGCGGGGGTCAGATCGATCGGGCCGACGCTCAGATCGCCCACCGCGTCGGGCGGAAACAGGGTGAAGCGGCGGTGCCCGGCGGCCACGCAAGCCAGGTTGTCAGGCAGGTCCTGGTGGGCGGCGATCAGGCTGCGGTTGCCCAGCCACAAGCTCATCAGCGGGTCATGGGGCGCCAGGTCCAGGTCATGGCACGCGCGAAAGCCGGGCAGGCAGGTATCGACCGTGGTCGAGCCCACATAGATCGCTGGCGGGGCGGGGTCGTCGGCATGCTGCTTCAAGGTGTCCAGGACCGTGTCCAGGCGCAGCCGCTGACGCTCGAAGTTGAAGCCACTGAAATCGGCGTTGTAGAAGAAGCGCCCGCCGATCTCCGGCCCGCCGCGCCAGGCGTCCACGGTGGCGCCGGCAAAGTGGCTGAGCAGGCAGTCGCTGACGGCCTGTGTGGAATTCGTGGCCTGGCGCGCCTTCTGCACCACCGGCCAATGGGCCACCAGACCGCGCAGCACCAGGGGTTGGGCGGGGGCAGAGGCGAGCAGGCTGGCCAGACGGGCGCCCGGGAGCGCGTCCACACTGCGCACTGGCGCTGCTGGGGTCGGTTCAAGCACGGGCGGCCTGGTGCTGGTTCTGCCGTTCGATCAGGGTGCGGAAGTTCGACAGCGAGGCCAGCACCATGTAGATGGCCTGCAGGTGGCCGGCCTGGTGCAGGGCGGCCAGGGCCGGGCCGTCGAGCTGGGCCAGGCGCTCTTCGTTGAGGGTGTAGAAGCCGGCCAGCCGGCCCTGCGAGCCGTCGGCATGCTCCACATCGAGCACGAAGGATTCAAGCAGCTCGTGCCTCAGCAGCGCACTGACGAAGGCCGGCGTGGCTTGCAGGCCTTCGTGCAGGGCCAGCAGCACCGAGGTCATGCGCTCCAGATGCTCGCTGCTGCCGCCATGGGGCAGGAACAGCGGCTCGCCCTCGGTGCGGCTCAGGCGGGGGCTGTCCAGGTCGATGTGGACCAGCCACTCGTCGCCATCCTGGCCGATGTAGAAGGGTTCCCGCTCGATGGCCAGCGGCAGGGTGTGGCCGGTCCAGCCGCTTTCATCCAGGAACAGGTTCTGCCCGTCTTGCAGGCCCAGCAGGGCCACCGGGTGGAAGGTGGTGCCATCCGCCGACTTCTGGAACACGATGGGGTAGTGGGCTTGCAGGTCGCGGAACTCGGCCGGAAAAGTGTGGGCCAGCATCACCGCATCGCCCAGCGCGGCGCTGCGGCGGGTGATGACCCGCAGGTCCTGGTGGTCGAGGTTGTTGAGCAGAACGGTTCGGGTCAT
>CALRVU010000226.1:0-5889 GCA_943371685.1 Bordetella parapertussis
AGTACCTGACCCTGACCGGCGCCGACAACCTGAACGGCACTGGCAACAGCCTGAACAATCGAATCATTGGCACCATCGGCAACAACCTGTTGGATGGCGGTGAAGGCAACGACACACTGGATGCCGGCACGGGCACTGACACATTGAACGGTGGCATCGGCAATGACGTGCTCAAGGGCCTGACTCTGGGCACGGTGGATGGGGGGGAAGGCACCGATACCGTCACCATCACCCAACTCAGCGGCACCAGTGGCAGCAACAACATCGTCTACTTCAACTACAACAACTATGCTGCGACCGCGAGCAGCAGCCTGAGCACCATCGCCAGCTACCTGGCCGCCGCCAATGGCATCGTCACCTTCTACGATGGCTATGCAGGCACCACCCTGTCCCTGAGCAACATCGAGAACCTCAATGTTCTGGCCGGCTCGGATGGCAATGACCTGGTCATCGCGCTGGGCAGCGGCACCACCTTTGACGGCGGCGCCGGCACCGACACCTTCTACGCCGACTGGAGCAACGCTGGCTCCAACATCTCCTGGGATGGCGACTCCGGCAATGGTGTGAGCACCACCAACTTCGAACGATTCCTGCTGCAGACCGGTTCGGGCAATGACACGATCACCGGCTGGACCGCTGCGTCCAGCTCAGAACTGAAGACCGGCGCAGGCAATGACGCCATCACCACCGACTTTGGTCTGGCGGCCAGCACGATTGATGGCGGCGAAGGCGCTGACACTGTCACCATCACCCAACTCAGCGGCACCAGTGGCAGCAACAACACCGTCTACTTCAACTACTACAACTATGCTGCGACCGCGAGCAGCAGCCTCAGCACCATCGCCAGCTACCTGGCCGCCGCCAATGGCATCGTCACCTTCTACGATGGCTATGCAGGCAGCACCCTGTCCCTGAGCAACATCGAGAACCTCAATGTCCTGGCCGGCTCAGACGCCAATGACCTGGTCATCGCCCTGGGCAACGGCACCACTTATGACGGTGGCGCCGGCACCGATACCTTCTACGCAGACTGGAATGCAGCTGGCACCGCCATCACCTGGATCAACAACCCTGGCGCGGTGCAGACGGTCAACGGCGTTCAACTCTCGGGCTTTGAGCGCCTGCTGCTGCAGACCAGCAGCGGCAATGACCGACTGGACAACAGCGGCAGCGCCGTGGCGACGGCTGACGAGTTGCGCAGCGGTGCTGGCAACGACACGCTCAATGGGGGACTGGGCGCGGACGAGATGACGGGCGGCAGCGGCAATGACAGCTACACCGTGGACGACGCCAGCGATCAGACCCTGGAGCTGGCCGGCGGCGGCACAGACTCCGTATCGGCCAATCTGTCATGGACCTTGGCAGCTGCGGTCGAGCGACTGACACTGACTGGCAGCGCTGCCTTGAACGGAACGGGCAACGAACTGAGCAACTTGCTGACAGGCAACAGCGGAAACAACGCTCTGATCGGGCAGGCCGGTGCCGACACCCTGACTGGCGGCGCCGGCAGCGACACCCTGACCGGCGGAAGCGAGGCCGATCAGTTCCTGCTCAACAGCCTGATCGGCTCGGACCTGATCACCGACTTTGCGGTGAACAGCGACAAGCTGAACCTGAGCCAGGCCAAGCTCACCATTGGCGATGGCGACACCCTGGTGGAGGGCGCCCTGACCCTTGCGGGGCCGGGCGGCTTTGCCAGCACGGCCGAGCTGGTGATCCTGACGGTCGACATCGCCGGCGCCATCACGGCCAGCAGTGCTGCCGCCGCCATCGGTGCCGCCAGCAGCGCGTATGCCTTAAGCCAGACGGCAGTATTCGTCGTCGACAATGGGACGGATTCGGCCGTCTGGCGCTTTGCTTCGGCCGGTGCCGATGCCACCGTCAGCGCAGCGGAACTCACCTTGCTCGCCACCCTGTCAGGGACCAGCAGCACCACCGTCGGCGACTATCTCTTTGGATCCTGAACCAGCAAAGGCGTGAAGTCCCCTCGTGTCGATCTTTGGTGATGTTCTGAAAAAGTACCTGGGCTGGGCCGCCGTGCTCAGTCTGGCCATCAATGTGGCCGTGCTGGCGCCCTCGCTGTTCATGCTCCAGGTCTATGACCGGGTGCTGGTCACGCGCAGCGTGGAGACGCTGACCATGCTGATGGTGCTGGCGGCGGCGACGCTGCTGGCCTACGGCCTGCTTGATCAGCTGCGGGCCCGGCTGCTGACCATCATCGGCATGTCGCTGGAGCAGCGCCTGGGCCCCAAGCTGCTGGAGCGGCTGATCCTGACCCAGGCCCGGCAACTGGGGCACCCGGTGCAGGACAGCCTGCGCGACCTGTCCACCTTGCGGACCTTCCTGTCGGGCTCGGCGGTGGTGGCGCTGTTCGACGCGCCCTGGGCCGTCATCTACCTGCTCTTGATCACCGGTTTTGACTGGCGGCTGGGTTTGCTGGCGTTTGTCTCGGCCGGCGTGCTGGTGGCGCTGACGCTGGGCAATGAGCGCAGCACCAAGCCCCGATTGGTGGCCGCACTGGCCGGCGCCCGCAGCAGCTCGCGCTGGGTCGACCGCTGCGTGCAGAACGCCGAGGCCATCACCGCGCTGGGCATGGGCCGCTCGGTGGTGGGCCGCTGGGCCGCGCAGACCGGCGATGTGCATGCCAACCACCTGAACGCCACCGGCCATGCCGGCGCCTGGGCCGCTGCCAGCAAGACCCTGCGCCAGCTGGTGCAGGTGTTGATGCTGTCGCTGGGCGCCTGGCTGGTGATCCATGAGGGAGCCAGCTCGGGCGTGATGATCGCCACCACCATCATTCTGGGCCGCGCCCTGGCACCGATCGAACAACTGATTGCCGGCTGGAGCAGCCTGACCGAGTCGCGCCTGGCCCATCAGCGCCTGGCCACCCTGCTGGCCCAGCCCGAGCCGGGCCGGGCCGGCACTGAATTGCCCAGACCCAAGGGGCAGCTCAGCGTCGAGGGCGTGAGCCTGCAGGCCCTGGGCACGCAGCGCATGCTGCTGCGCCAGGTCAGCCTGCGGCTGGAGGCCGGTGAGCTGCTGGCCGTGGTCGGTTCCAGCGGCGCCGGCAAGACCACGCTGGCCCGCCTGCTCACCGGCGTGCTGCAACCGCATGCGGGGGCGGTGCGGTTGGACGGTGCCGACCTGCGCCAGTACGAGGCCCACCGCCTGGGTGCGGCGCTGGGCTATCTGCCGCAAGACGTGGAACTGCTGGCCGGCACGGTGGCCGACAACATTGCCCGCTTTGACCTGAGCGAGGGCGAGCCGCGCGCCGCCGCCGTGATCGCCGCCGCCCAGGCGGCCGGTGCGCATGAGTTCATCCTGCGCCTGCCGGCCGGCTATGACACGCCGATCGGCGAAGGCGGCCTGCTGCTGTCGGGCGGCCAGCGCCAGCGGGTGGGCCTGGCCCGTGCGCTATACGGCGAGCCAGCCCTGGTGGTGCTGGATGAGCCCGACGCCAGCCTGGATGGCGATGGCGAAGAGGCCCTGGTCCAGGCCCTGCTGGGGATCAAGGCCCGCGGCGCCACGGTGGTGGCCATCACCCAGCGGCGCCGCCTGTTGAGCGTGGCCGACAAGGTGCTGGTGATGAAAGACGGCACGGTCGAGCGCATCGTGGCCCGGGAGGCCGCTCCGCCGGCCGCAGCCGGCCAGGCACTCGGCACCGCTGCGGGCCAGGAAGGAATCGCATGAACACCGCCACCCTCAAGACAGAAGTTCTGCCGGGCACGCTGGCCACCGACACGCCCCCGCCCTCGGCCCTGGCTGCGCTGGACGGCCAGGCCCGGCGCACGCTGCGCATCGCCGGCGGCGTGGTGGCCTGCTGGCTGGCCATGGGCCTGGTCTGGTCGCTGGCCGCGCCCATCTCGGGCGGCGTGGTCGCCAACGGCCTGGTCAAAGTCGAGGCCAACCGCCGCACCGTGACCCACCGCGACGGCGGCACCGTGGCCAAGATCCTGGTGCGCGAGGGACAGTCGGTCGAGAAGGGCCAGATCCTGATCGAGCTGGAAGACATCCGGGTCGAGGCCTCGGTCGACCTGCTGCGTGGCCAGTTGGCCGCCGAGCGCCTGCGCCAGGCCCGGCTGGAGGCGGAAGCGGCCGGCCAGACCCAGTGGGTGGTGCCGCAGGCCCTGCTCGAATTGTTCAAGGATGTGAAGCGCCTGGGCGAGCTGAGCGCCCGCGAGAACGCCAGCTTCCGGGCGCGCCAGACCCACCTGGCCGCGCAGATTGCCGGCGACCAGCGCCAGGCCGACGACACCCGCAAGGAGATCGAGGTGCGCCTGCACGAGCGCGAAAACAGCGGCCGGGCCATGCAGCTGATGCGCGACGAGCTGGTGCTCAACGAAAAGCTGGCGGCCGAGCAGTTCGTGCACAAGTCGCGGCTGATGTCGCTGCAGCGGGCGGTGTCCGAGTACGAGTCACGCCAGTTGTCCAACGAGGCCGAGTTGTCGCAGGCCAGGCAACGCCTGGGCGGCCTCGACGCCCACATGGCGGCCCTGCGCGACGCCCAGCGCCAAGCCGCCAGCGACGAGCTGCGCGACGTGGCTGCGCGGGTCTCGGACATCGAACAACGCCTGCGCGCCAGCACCGACGACCAGAGCCGCCAGACCATCGTGGCGCCCGAAGCCGGTCGTCTGCTCAATCTGCGCATCAACACGCCCGGCTCGGCGCTGGGCCCGCGCGAGCCAGTGGTCGACATCGTGCCGCTGGGCACGCCGCTGACCATCGAAGCCCGGCTGCCACTGGAAGTCGGCGCCGAGATCAAGGTCGGCGACGAGGCCGAGGTCAAGCTGCTGACGGCCCATGCCCGCTACGAGAAGCTGCTGCCCGCCAGGGTGGTGCAGGTGGCGGCCGATGCACAGGAAGACCAGCGCAGCGGCGCCGCCTTCTTGACGATGCGGGTCGAGCTCTTGCCCGAAGCGGCTACCGCCGGCACCGGTGCCACGCTGCAGCCGGGCCAGGCGGCCGAGATCTATGTGAAAGTGGCCGAGCGCACGCCGGTGGGCTTCTTGCTGGAGCCGATCGCGGGCTATTTCCGCCGCGCCTTCCGCGAGCACTGAGCCTCGCGGGCTCGCCGACTTCTGCCCCTTGCCTGATGCGCATCCTGTTCATCCACCAGAACCTGCCCGCCCAGTTCACTCACCCGATCCGGGCGCTTTGCGCCTCGGGCGAGCATGAGGTCTACGGCATTGCGGCCGAGCACGCGATGGCCCGCTGCGCGCAGATCCATCCCGGCCTCAAGCTGCTCGGCTACAAGCCACCCGGCCCAGCCACCGGGGCCGCACCAGCCACCCCTGGAGAGGCGCCACCTGCCAGCGCAGCGCCCCGGCTCCACCCCTACCTGACCGATGCCGACAACCAGGTGCGGCGGGGTCAGGCGGTGGCGCGCGCCTTGCTGGCGCTCAAGAACAAGGGCATCACACCCGATGTGGCCCTGGCTCACCCCGGCTGGGGTGAGAGCCTGTTCTTCAAGGACATCTTTCCGGACGTGCCGCTGATCGGCTACTTCGAGTACTTCTTCACCGCCCGCGGCGGCGATGTGGGCTTTGACCCGGAGTTTCCGGACTCGATCGATAACCAGTGCCGGCTGCGCGTGCGCAACGCGCTCTACCTGTCGGCGCTCGAGTCCGCCGATGTCGGCCTGACGCCCACGCACTGGCAGCAGTCGCGCTTTCCGGCGGCGCTGCGCAGCAAGATCGAGGTCATCCACGAGGGCGTGGACACCGAGGCCAACCAGCCCGATCCGCAGGCACGGTTCGAGTGGCAGGGCCAGACCTTCGAGGCCGGCCAACCCATCATCACCTATGTGGCGCGCGGCCTCGAGCCCTACCGCGGCTTTCACGGCTTCATGCGCGCCCTGCCCGAGCTGCTGCGACACAACCCGCAGGCACG
>CALRVU010000227.1:0-5871 GCA_943371685.1 Bordetella parapertussis
GCGACATCGGCTTCGTGCAGGAGGGTCAGCGGGTCTCGGTCAAGATCGACAGCTTTGATTCGGCCCGCTTCGGCTCGGTCGAAGGCCGAGTCAAGCGCGTGGCGCCCACCTCCAGCAAGATGAAAGAGAACGGCGCGCCCTTCTACAAGGTTGAAGTCGTGCTGGCCACGCCCTATGTGGGCGCCGAGTCGCACCGCCTGATCCCGGGCATGACCGGCGAGGCCGACATCGCCACCGGCCGCAAGTCGGTGATGCAGTACCTGCTGAAGCCGGTGTTCACGGCTTCTGACACCGCCTTCCACGAACGCTGAACCACGGCTGCGCGACTGCAGGCCTCGAGGTCACCATGGACAAAGCCACCCCCCCCCGCCGGACTGAGCCCGGAACAGCAAGCCGAGTTGCTGAGGGCCAGGGAAAAGCCCCTGACCAGGCCCAGCGATGCGGCCGAGGAAAGCCCAACCGCCTGGGAGCAGACGCTGCCCCCCGAGGGTCATGCAGACGACACGCCATCCGCAGCCGGGCCAGCCGGCGCCTCGGCCAACCCAAGCCCGGATCGGACCGCGCCGACGCCCTCACCCAGTCCAGCGCAAGATGAACCTTCCGCGGCGCTGGCACCTCGCTCATCCGCCCCTGCGCCGGCCATCGAGAGCAGTCCCGGCGGCGCGAGCCCGGTGGAGCTGCCCGGCGCACGATCCGGCGGCGGCGACTTCAACCCGGGCATCACCCGCAGCAGTGCGCCCGTAGACGGCACAGCCCATGGACTGGCACCGGTCTCGACCAGCCCCGCGGACCGCACCCCCCAGGTGCCCGGCCACGCCGGCATCTCCGGCCCGTCCGCCCCGCAACGCAGCCCTGCGGCGGTGCTGGGAACGGGTCACGGCCAGGTCACCGAGGACGCGCCGAGCAACACCGCGACCGGCCAACTGCAGGTGGTCGACCCGGATCCGAACGAGAGCCACTTCAAGCCCGAGCAGGCCCTGGCCGGCCGTTTCGGCCAGCTGAGCCTGACCGAAGCGGGTGAGTGGACCTACACCCTGGACAACCGCAACCCGGCCGTGCAGGCACTGGGCGAGCACGGCACGGCGCAGGACATCCTGATGGTGCACACCGCCGACGGCACACCGACCCAGATCACCATCACCATCCAGGGCACGCCCGACGCCGCGGTGATCAGCGGCCAGGCCACCGGCAGCGTGACCGAAGACACCCTGCTGCAGGCTGAAGGCACCCTGGCCATCACCGATCCCGATGCGGGCGAAGCGCATTTCGTGGCGGGCGACCAATCGGGACTGCACGGCAGCTTCCACCTGGAGAGCAACGGCCACTGGACCTATGCGCTGACCAACAGCCAGAGCGCCGTGCAGGCGCTGGGGGCCGGTGAGACCGCCACCGAGTGGTTCACCGTGCAGGCGGCCGACGGCACGCCCCACCGCGTCAGCGTGATCCTGCACGGCAGCAACGACCAGCCGCAGATCACCGGAACCACCGCGGCCCGCCTGCAAGAGGGCGCCGCCGCGCAAACCGTGGGTGGCCAGCTCAATTCCACCGATGCCGACGCCCATGCCAGCCTAGGCTGGTCGGTCGACCATGTGGACGGCCAGTTCGGAAAGCTGCACTTTGACACCACCACCGGACATTGGGCCTACACGCTGGACCCGGCACGCGCCCAGCACCTGGCGCTGGGCCAGACCGCCACCGAGCGCTTTGCGGCCACCGTCACCGACGAGCATGGCGCCAGCAGCCAGACCACTTTGGTGGTGACCATCGAGGGCCGCAACGATGCCCCGGCCCTGCGCGCGATGCAGGCCCTGCCTCTGCACGAAGACGACTCGTCGATCCGCGGCCAGGCGCTGGCCGCAGACCCCGATCTGGACGACCGACTCAGCTTCAGCACGCCCACGCCCGTGGCGGGCTTCAGCCTGCAGCCCGACGGCCACTACCAGTTCAATCCAGGCGATGCGGCCTACCAATCCCTGGCAGCAGGCCAGACCCGGACCCTGACCATTCCGATCGTCGTCACCGACGGCCACGGTGCCAGCGCAACCCAGTCGCTGACGCTGGTCATCAGCGGCCGCAATGACGGTGCCACCGTCATCGGCACCAGCACCGGCACCGTCACCGAAGACACCGCCCTGAGCTGCCAAGGCCAGTTGCAGGTGAGCGACGTCGATCAGGGCGAGTCGGCCTTTGCGCCCGCCCTTCTGAACGGGCGGTTCGGCAGCTTGGCCATCGATGCCACGGGCCAGTGGCACTACCAGCTCGACAACCACCTGCCCGCCGTCCAGAGCCTGGCCCCAGGCCAGCAGGTGAGCGAGGTGCTGACAGTGCACACGCTGGACGGCACACCGCACCGCCTCACCGTGAGCGTTGAAGGCAGCAACGATGCGCCGACCCTGACGGCCCAGGCCCACAGCGTGACCGAGGATGGACAAGGGCTCAGCGGGCAGCTGCAGGCCAGTGACATCGATCAGGGCGACCACCTGATCTACAGCAGCAGCGGCACCCTGCCCGGATTTGCACTGAACGCCGACGGCAGCTACACCTTCGACCCCACCCATGCCGCCTGGCAGCATCTGGCCGCCGGTCAGGTGCAGGTCGTGACGGTGCCGGTCACCGTCACCGACGGATCGGGCGCCAGCGCCTCCCAGACCCTGACCATCACCCTGACCGGCCGCAATGACGGTGCGGTGATCTCCGGTGTCGATGCCGGCCGCGTCACCGAGGACCAGTCCGTCCAGGCCGGCCAGCTGCAAACCAGCGGTCAGCTCATCGCCACCGATGTGGACAGCGGCGAAGACCACTTTGCTGCGCTGACCGGCGTGCAAGCCACCTACGGCCAGTTCAGCATCGACACGGCCGGACACTGGACCTACAGCGCCGACAACGCCCAGAGGGCCGTCCAGCAACTCAAGGCGGGCGAGTCGCTGACGGATCGCTTCACCGTCAGCAGCGCCGACGGCACGACCCATGTGGTGACGGTGACCCTGCAAGGCCGCAATGACGCACCCGTGCTGGCCGCCCAGACCCACACCGTCACGGAAGACGGTGCCGTGCTCAGCGGCCAGTTGCAGGCCACCGATGTGGACGCCGGCGACACCCGAAGCTTCAGCATGGCCCACCCGGTGGACGGCTTGGTGCTGAACGCCGATGGCAGCTACACCTTTGATCCGTCGCACTCCGGCTACCAGCACCTGGCCGCGGGCCAGACGCAGGACCTGGTGATCCCGGTCACCGTGACCGACGGCGCGGGCGCCAGCCACACCCAGAACCTCACCATCCAGATCGTCGGTCAGGCCGATGGTGCGGTGATCGCGGGGCTTGACGCCGGCGCGGTGACCGAGGATCTCGACTTGCAGGCCGGCCAGTTGCAGGCCAGCGGTGCGCTCACCGTGACCGACCTCGATGCGGGCGAAGATCACTTCACCGCATTGAGCCAGGTGGCCGGCCACTACGGCAGTTTCAGCATCGATGCAGCCGGCCATTGGAACTACGCGGCCGACAACACCCAAGCCGCCATTCAGCAGCTGGCACCGGGCCAGACGCTCAGCGAGTCCTTCACGGTGCAGAGTGCCGATGGCACGCAGCACACGGTTTCGGTGACGCTCAGCGGCACCAATGACGCACCGGTGCTGGCCGCCCAGACGCAGGCCGTCACCGAAGACGGCGCGCTGCTCAAGGGCCGGATGACGGCCACCGACATTGACCGGGGCGACACCCAGGCCTGGAGCCTTGCCAAGGCCGTCGACGGCTTCAACCTGAATGCCGACGGCAGCTATCGCTTCGACCCCAGCCACAGCGCCTATCAGCACCTGGTCGCTGGCCAAACGCAGGACGTGGTGATCCCGGTCACGGTGACCGACCATGCGGGCGCCACCAGCACGCAGAACCTGACCATCAGCATCAGCGGCAGCAACGACGCGCCGCGCGTCACGGGCGGGCAGTTCGGCGTGGTGGTGGAGGACGGCACCGCCGTGGCGCCGGTGGCACAGCAGGTGATGGACTTCGGGCCGAACCGCGACGGTGCGGTGATGCCCGTCGGTGCGCTCAAGACGCCAGACATGACGGCCATGAGCCTGGAGTTCACCGTCATGTCGGACGGTCGGGCCATCAACAGCAGCCACCATGGCGAAACCTACCTTTCGTATGCCACCCCCAACCACAACAACGAGTTCTATGTCTGGCGGCCCGACAACCTGACGGTCTCGATCGGCAACCAGGAACACCCGACGGGCATCGACATCGATGATGGTCGCAGCCACCGCGTCTCGGTGGTCTGGTCCTCGAGCACCGGCAGCCTGGATGTGCTGGTCGACGGAGTGGTGCGCCACCATGCCGACGGGTATCAGCAAGGTCACGTGATGATGGGAGGCGGCGCCCTGGTGCTCGGCCAGGACATCGACAACTACGCACCGCAGACCGGCCCCACACCCTGGAGCCAATATGGCTTCGACCTGGACGACGCCTTCCACGGTCAGTTGGTGAACGCCACGATGGCCAATCAGGCGGTGGACTCCAAGGTGCTGACCGGCGCCACCCTGGCCCAGCACCTGGCGCAGGACCCCAGCCTGTTCCTCGATGTCCGGGTGGACGGCCAGGGTCAGATCGTCGATGCCACCGGCAATCATCAGCTCGTGATGCATCCGGGGGTAGGGGTGGCCAGCATCATGGCCGATGCCAGCGTGGTCACCAACCTCGGTCAGCAGCAGGTCGACGGCCAGTTGATCGCCCAGGACCTGGACGACGGCCAGTCCAGCCTGGCCGCACAGGGCCCGTTGCAAGGCAGCTACGGTGTCTTCCAGATCGACGCCTCAGGACATTGGCACTACGCACTCGACAACGCCCGGCCCGCCGTGCAAGCCCTGGTCGAAGGCGAGCAGGTCACCGATCGCTTCGAGGTTTCCACCACCGACGGCACCAAGGTGCCTGTGGCGATCACCGTCCTAGGTCGCAACGATGTGGCGCTGATCAGCGGCGTGGACCAAGGCCGGGTTGCAGAGGACCAGCAGGTCTCTGCTCAGGGCCATCTGGAGGTCACAGGGCAGCTCAGCGTCCATGACGCCGACCACGGCGAGTCGCAGTTTGTGCCGGCAAGCGGCTTGACCAGCACCCAGGGCCTGGGCCACCTGGCCATCGACGCCAACGGCGCTTGGCACTACAGCCTCGACAACACGCTGCAAGCCGTTCAGAACCTGCACGCCAATCAACACCTCAACGAGCAGTTCACCGTCCACAGCCTCGACGGCACGACCCACACCGTTCTCGTCACGATCACCGGCACCAACGATGCGCCGGTGCTGGCTGCACAGACCCAGGCCGTCACCGAAGACGGTGCCCTGCTGCGCGGCCAGCTGGTGGCCACCGACGTGGACCATGCCGACACCCAGGCCTTCAGCCTGGCCCACCCGGTTGCCGGCCTGACGCTCGATGCCGATGGCAGCTACTCGTTCGACCCGTCCGATTCGGCCTGGCAGCACCTGGCCGCCGGCCAGACGCAGGCTGTCGTCATCCCGGTGACGGTGACCGACAGCGCCGGTGCCACCAGCACGCAGAACCTGACGATCACCCTCACCGGCACCAACGACGGTGCGGTGATCGCTGGTGCCGACACCGGCACGGTGACCGAGGACACCCAGCTCAGCGCCAGCGGCAAGCTGGTCGTGACCGATGCGGACACCGGCGAGGACACATTCCAGGCGCAGGCTCACATCGCAGGTGCTCACGGCGCATTCAGCCTGGCGGCTGACGGCAGCTGGACCTACACCCTGGACAACGGCAACGCGGCCGTCCAGGCCCTGACCCACCGCGACATCCTGACCGACTCGGTCACCGTCAAGAGCGCTGACGGCACGACGCACCAGATCAACGTGTCGA
>CALRVU010000228.1:0-5868 GCA_943371685.1 Bordetella parapertussis
GATGGACTTGGGCTTGCCTTCCAGCTCGGTCAGGCGCGCTTCCAGGCGCTGCTGAAGCGCGCCAGTAGCCACCGCGTTGGCGAGCGACTTGTTGGTCTTCTCCCAGGCCTGAGGCGCCTTCTGGTCCGCCGCCACCCAGATCTTGCGCATGGGGGCGTTGGCCAGAATCTCAGCCACTTCTTTGGCGATGGAGAAGGTGTGAACGTCCCAACCTTCGTTGGCCAGGCGACTCTCCCACGCGGCATGACGGCGCTTCACGTCCAAGATCTGCTCTGGGTGGAAAACCAGGTAGAAGATGGGCTCGAAGCTGGCGTGACCGAACTCGCGCCCATGCTTGACGCGTTCGATCAGCTCGTTGAAATCATGATCGAGCGAGGACATCGATCAACTCCCCTTTGGATTTGTAGGTCCAGCCGATGTGCACCACATCGCCAGCCGCCTGCAAGATCAGGTAGCCCTGCAGCGACAGCCGCTTGAAGACATCGCGCACATCGTTGGGCTGAAGGCCCAGCAGCAGCCAGTCTTCATGCGCAACGATCTGGTTGTCGGCCAGGCCCTGGAACTTGAGGTCGTAGGCTAGGTAGGCCGCGACGCGGTCTTGGACACGAAGCGCCTGGATCTTTCGCGGGCCGCGGATGTTCTTGGTCAGCAGTTCGTAATCGGCGCAGCAAGTAAGCAGGTAGCTGCAGATTCGGCTGACGGAGCTGTCGGCCCAGGGCTTTTGGGATCGACCCGCCAAGAGTCCGCTCAGAACGAACTGTTTGGCGTCTTCCAGTGCCATGCCGTCTCGACCTGCAGCGTAGCGAGGCCAGTAGACCTGGGTGATGAAATCGCTCAGGATCAGATTGGCCCTGGCCGTGTAAAGCAGAAGCAGCTGAAGGAACTCAGCGCGGCTCATGTGTTCCGCCAAGGACTTTAGCGACCAGGCCACATCTGGATGCCGCAGGTAACGCGGCGCAAAGCACTCCAGCACGATGTTGCGCAGTCGTCGGGCGGTGACGCGAGGAAACAGGCCCGAGTCAAGTGCGCGAATCAACAGCGCCTTAGGCTCCATGCCAAGCTCGTAGAGCGACAGCAGCAGCCGGGTCTCCTCAACGAGACCCGCGCCTGCCTGTAGCTGGGTGGTGTAGTACTGCGGGCGTGCCATCAGACCTCACGTACGAACGGGAAGGTCTTGATGCCTTTTCGGAACGCGTCGAAGTACACACCGGCGAAAGCCTGTAGGAGCGCTTCCACGCCATCGACGAAGTTCCCAGTGAGGACCTGGGCGCCTTCAATGGCAGTACCTGGCGTGGCAAGGGCCTCCAAGCGGCTTAGTGCGACTTCGGGTGAAGCCAGCTGGGTACGCAACTGCTCCACGAAAGACGTGTCAAACAGCGCAGTTGCAACGCCCTGCTCAAGCACCTCTGGCAGGCGAAACAGATGGTGGGTGCGGCCGGTGCCGATGGCATCTTCATGCACGCGCGCTGCTGCGGCAGTTACGCCATTGCATTGCGCCTGAAAGGCCGTGCGCGCGAAAACAGGCGTGAGGAAAGATGATGCGCGCGGGCCGAAGAACTGGCTGGTGAACCAGGCTGCGTGCTGCTCAGCCAAGTAACCCACGAGCACGCGGGTCTCTCCTGCGGTTTGGAAAACGGTGGTCATGCTGCTTTGATTTTCCCGATGTCGTGGCTTGTCATTAGCAAAGCAAAGCGCGCAGCTGTATGCAGCGCTCTTCAGAGATAGCAAATGCAAGTACGGCACCCCTCCCGTGAGGTGGCCTGTGTTTCGAGTCACTATACCTGCCGGGGGCGAGAAAACCGGAGTCGAAACCCAAGCCTGCACATTGAACGGGCTATCGATCTAGCGTACTCAATTGCACCAACCACGCAGATGCCGAAGGTGGTCGATAGTGAAGGTCGCCACCATTTGCTGACAAGTCGCTCGATGCACGACCAGGAAAAATTCTTGCAAAGCAAAAAAGCCTCGTAGACCGCAGATCTACAAGGCTTTAGATTTTTCTGGTGGGCGGTGCAGGGTTCGAACCTGCGACCCCTGCCGTGTGAAGGCAGTGCTCTACCGCTGAGCTAACCGCCCGGTATTGGCGCGCCGCGAGCTGCTTGTCAGCCGCTGCTGGCGTTTCCCGACTTGAGCAGCTTTGGTGGGCGGTGCAGGGTTCGAACCTGCGACCCCTGCCGTGTGAAGGCAGTGCTCTACCGCTGAGCTAACCGCCCTGCTCTCTCAAGGTCAGGGCAGATCAAATCAGCCCCGTCCGGGAAGCCTTAAATTATGCCATGAGCTTTCGCCACACCGCAAGCCCGCCCGCCGATTTATCCAGTTCACCCAAGACCTTGGCATGCGCTTGGGCCTCCAGCTCATCGGGCTCGATCACCGGCAGCATGAACTGGGTCAGGTCGATCTGGTGCATGCTGGTGGTCTGGGCATCGTCGGCTTGGGCCACATCGATGACCAATGAGTTTTGCCCCCGCGTCAGGCGGATGTAGACCTCGGCCAGCAGGCCGGCGTCGAGCAAGGCGCCGTGCAAGGCGCGGTTGGAGTTGTCCACCTCCAGCCGCTTGCAGAGCGCGTCCAGCGAATTGCTTTTGCCGGGGAACATCTCCCGGGCCATGGCCAGCGTGTCGGTGATGCGACTCACATGCTCAGGAAACTTGGGCCGGCCCAGGCGGCGCAATTCCTCGTTCAGAAAGCCCACGTCGAAGCCGGCGTTGTGGATGATGATCTCGGCGCCGGCCAGGAAGTCCATCAGGTCGTCCGCAATCTCGGCAAACCGCGGTTTGTCGGCCAGAAACGCGTCGGTCAGGCCGTGGATGCGCACCGCGTCTTCGCTGTTCTTGCGCTCGGGGTTCAGATAGAAGTGCCGCGTGGCCCCGGTGATCCGGCGGCCGACCATTTCGATGCAACCCACCTCAATGACCCGGTCGCCCGTTTCGGGCGACAGGCCGGTGGTTTCGGTGTCCAGAAAGATCTGCCTCATGCCCGTGCTCCTGCCGCGGGGGCGGGTTGCGTGCGATCCGACCACAGCCACAGGCCTGCCCCGCCCAGCAACATGGGCACGCACAACCATTGGCCCATGCTCATGCCCAAGGCCAGCAAGCCCAGAAACTGGTCGGGCTCGCGGAAGTACTCTGCCGTAAAGCGCATGGCGCCATAGCCCATCAAGAACACCGCGCTCACCTTGCCCAGGCTGCGCGGCTTGCTGGCATACCACCACAGCAGCACGAACAGCAGCAGGCCTTCCAGCGCAAACTGATAGAGCTGGGAGGGGTGCCGGGCAAAGCTGTAACCCGACTGCGGAAAGACCATGGCCCAGGGCAGCGATGGATCGGCCGCGCGGCCCCACAACTCACCATTGATGAAGTTGCCGATGCGGCCGCTGGCCAGGCCGGTGGGCACGCAAGGCGTGATCAGGTCCATGACCTGCAGCGCGGGCCGCTTGCGCAGCCAGGCGAACAAGGCCATGGCCAAGGCCACGCCCAGCAGGCCGCCATGAAAAGCCATGCCGCCCTTCCAGACCGCAAAGATCTCCAGCGGATGCTGCAGGTAGTAGGCCGGCTTGTAGAACAGCACATAGCCCAGGCGGCCACCCAACACCACGCCCACCACGCCAAAGAACAGCAGGTCTTCCACATCCCGGCGGGTCCAACCGGCGTCGGCAAACCAGGGCTTGCGCACACGCAGGCCGGCCAGAAACAAAAACAGGCCGAAGGCCACGAGGTAGGTGATGCCATACCAGTGGATGGCGACAGACCCCACTTGCAAGGCGATGGGGTTGAAATTGGGGTGCACCCACATGGCGGCGTGTCTCGGGAAGCAAAGCAAGGCCCGCATCATAGCCAGCGGGCCGGCCCAGCCAGAACCCTCAAGCCCTTGCGCTGCCCTCGCCCGCCAGTTGCAGGCGGGCATGCGCCACAAAGCGCAGCACGGCCGGGCTGGCATCCCGCCGCCAGATCAGGCTGGTCTCGCAGACGAGTCCGGCATCCGGCACCGGCCGATAGACCACGCCGCTGCGCTGCAACTCCATCAGTCCTTCCGGAACCCAGGCAGCGCCGATCCCGGCCGACACCAGGTTGATCAGCGTCTGCATCTGGATCGCCTCCTGGACGATCTGCGGCGTGGCTTGGTGCCCGCGGTAGAACGAAAGCAGCGCGTCATAGAGCGAAGGCGCGATCACCCGAGGAAAGATCACCAAGGGCAGGCCCAGCACATCCACCGCCCCCAGGGCCTGATCGTGGGCGCGGGCCAAGGGCTCATCGATGTTGAGCGCCAGCACCAGGGGCTCGCAAGCCACCGACAGGGCCTCGAATCCTGGCGGCAAAGCACCAGGCGCATGAATGATGAAGCCGGCGTCCAGGTCGCCATCATCAAAAGCCTGCAACTGCACATCCAGCGTGGCCTCACGCAGGCTCAAGCCGATGTCGGGGTGCTGCTCGCGAAACTGCCTCAGCCAACGCGGCAGATCGCCGTAGCCCACGGTGGACACGAAACCCAGGCGCAAATGGCCGCTGCGCCCTTGTGCCGCAGCTTGAACCAGGCCCGCCAGACCCTGCGCGTCAGCCAGCAGTCGCTGCGCAGGGGCCAGCAAGGCCAGGCCCGCCGCCGTCAGGGCCACCGACCGAGTGGTGCGGGTGAACAGCGGCGCACCCAGTTCCCCTTCCAGCTTGCGGATGGCCCAGGTCAGCGGCGGCTGTGTCATGTGCAGGCGCTGGGCAGCCCGTCCAAAGTGCAATTCCTCGGCCACAGCCACAAACTGACGCAAGCTGCGCAACTCGATCATTGATCCACCCAATGTATTGATCGTACCGAAATAAACTATTTGATCGCAGTTTGCCTCACCCGCATACTCCGCTCCATTCCAACCCTGACGAAGCCGAGACACGCCATGAGCATCAATCGCCGGTCCAAGAACATCACCGAAGGCGTGGCCCGCGCGCCCAATCGCTCCATGTACTACGGCATGGGCTATCAGGAGACCGACTTCGGCAAACCCATGATCGGCGTGGCCAATGGCCACTCCACGATCACGCCCTGCAACTCGGGCCTGCAGAAGCTGGCCGACGCGGCCGTGATCGGCCTGAAGGAGGCTGGCGCCAATCCGCAGATCTTTGGCACGCCCACCATCAGCGACGGCATGGCCATGGGCACCGAAGGCATGAAGTACAGCCTGGTGTCGCGAGAGGTGATTGCGGACTGCGTCGAGACCTGCGTGGGCGGCCAGTGGATGGACGGCGTGCTGGTCATCGGCGGCTGCGACAAGAACATGCCCGGCGGCATGATGGGCATGCTGCGCGCCAATGTGCCGGCCATCTATGTCTATGGCGGCACCATCCTGCCGGGCAAGTACAAGGGCCAGGACCTGAACATCGTCAGCGTGTTCGAGGCCGTGGGCCAGTTCTCGGCCGGCAACATGAGCGAAGAGGACTTCTGCCAGATCGAGCGCCGCGCCATCCCCGGCACCGGCTCTTGCGGCGGCATGTACACCGCCAACACCATGTCGTCGGCCTTTGAGGCACTGGGCATGAGCCTGCCCTACTCGTCCACCATGGCCAATGTCGAGGACGAGGTCGTGGCCAATGTGAAGGAATGCGCCCGGGTGCTGGTCGAGGCCGTCAAGGCCGACCTGAAGCCGCGCGACATCGTCACCCGCAAGGCCATCGAGAACGCCGTGGCCGTGATCATGGCCACCGGCGGCTCCACCAATGCCGTGCTGCACTTTCTGGCGATCGCCCATGCGGCCGAGGTCGAATGGACGATCGACGACTTCGAGCGCGTGCGCCGGCGCACGCCGGTGCTGTGCGACCTCAAGCCCAGCGGTCAGTACCTGGCGATTGACCTGCACCATGCCGGCGGCATTCCGCAGGTCATGAAGAC
>CALRVU010000229.1:0-5863 GCA_943371685.1 Bordetella parapertussis
AAAGCCCAGCCCAGATTGCCCGAGATGCCGTGCACTGAGAATGCATGGCCCAGCCGGGTCGAGGAGACGCGCTTGTTCAGGATCGTGAAGTCTGCCGGATGAAAGGGTGCATTGCCCAAACCCGCGAGCGCTGCCGACAGCATCAGCCCGGTCCAGCCAGTGGCCAGCGCTGCCGCAAGCCCCGCCAGCACAAAGCAGCTCAAGGCGCTGAACAAGACCGGCCGGGCACCGACCCGGTCGACCAGAAAACCGGCCATGGCCTGGCCGATGCCCGAGATGATGAAGAACACGCTGACCAGCAGCCCGAGCTCGGAGTAGCTGAGCCCGAAATCCCGGATGAAGACCGGAAACAGGGGCGGCAAAAGCATGTGGAAGAAGTGCGACGTGCCGTGCGCCAAGCCGATCAGGGAGATGGTCTTCAGATCGCTGGACGGCGATGAAGCGGCGGAATGCTGGAGAGTGGGTGAAGCCATGCTGCACTGTAGGCAAGTTTCCATGGCCCAAGCTGTCGCAAGGCCTCGATGTGTTGCATCACTGCCGACACATGGGGCAAAGCGAGCCGGCCTAAAATCCCGACATGAGCCAGGTTCTACTCGACTACACACTGCAAGATGCCCGCGGCGACAGCTGCACCGCCCATGCCTGGGCCAAGGTGCCCGCGCCTTTGAGCACCGCACAGCGCGCTGAGCGCAAGGCCCATGCGGCTGCCCTGCTCAAGGCCCACAACGCGGTGCTGGTGGCCCACTACTATGTGGACGCTGATCTGCAGGACTTGGCATTGGAGACCGGCGGCTGCGTGGCCGACTCGCTGGAGATGGCCCGCTTCGGCCGTGACCATGCCAGCCAGACCCTGGTCGTGGCAGGCGTGCGCTTCATGGGGGAGTCGGCCAAGATCCTGTCGCCGGAGAAACGGGTGCTGATGCCCGACCTGGAGGCCACCTGCTCGCTCGATCTGGGCTGCCCGCCAGACGACTTCGCGGCATTCTGCGACGCGCACTCGGACCGGCAAGTGGTCGTCTATGCCAACACCAGTGCGGCCGTCAAGGCTCGGGCCGACTGGATGGTCACCAGCTCCTGCGCGCTGGCCATCGTCCAGCACCTGAAGGACAGTGGTCAGAAAGTGCTGTGGGCGCCCGATCGGCATCTGGGCCGCTACATCCAGCAGAACACCGGTGCCGACATGCTGATGTGGAACGGTGCCTGCATCGTCCACGATGAGTTCCGTGCGGTCGAGCTGGAAATGCTCAAGGCCGAGCACCCCGATGCCATGGTGCTGGTCCATCCGGAGTCGCCGGAGAGCGTGGTGGCCCTGGCCGATGTGGTGGGCTCGACCTCGCAGATGCTCAGCGCCGTCATCCATGGCCAAGCCACCGAATACATCGTGGCCACTGACAACCTGATCATGCACCGCATGCGCCAACTGGCCCCGGGCAAGACCCTGATCGAGGCGCCCACCGCCGGCAACTCCGCCACCTGCAAGAGCTGCGCGCACTGCCCCTGGATGGCCATGAATGGCTTGCAGGGCGTGATCGATTGCCTCGAGCAAGGCCAGGGCGAGGTCTTCGTGCCGGCCGACACGGCGCGCGAGGCCGTGCGCTGCATCGACCGCATGCTGGCCTATGTGGCCGCCAACCCGTCTGCCCTGGCGCCGCGCGTTCAGGGCATGGTGCGCGGCATCGGAGCCGCTTGAAGATCATGTTCGACCACAACGAAACCCTGGAACAAGCGCGCCAGCGCAATGTGCGCGACGCGCTGTTCGAAGACATCGGCCAGGCCGACTGGACCAGCCTGCTGGTGCCGGCCGGCCGCCGCGTGCAGGCCCGCGTGATCGTCCGCGAAGAGGCCGTGCTGTGCGGCCGCGACTGGTTTGATGACTGCTTCCATGCGCTGGACCCGCTGGCCGAGGTGCATTGGCTGCAGGCCGAGGGCGCGCTGATGGCCGCTGACAGCACGGTTTGCGAGATCCGCGCCGATGCGCGCGCCCTGCTCTCTGCCGAGCGCCCGGCGCTGAACTTCCTGCAGCTGCTTTCGGGCACGGCCAGCTTGACGCGCCTGCATGTGCAGGCCATCGAGGGCGCCTCACCCAATCCGCGTGGTTGCGCGGTGCTGGACACCCGCAAGACCCTGCCCGGCCTGCGCCAGGCGCAGAAGTATGCGGTTCGGGTGGGTGGCGGCCAGAACCAGCGTCTGGCCCTGTGGCACGGCATCCTGATCAAGGAGAACCACATTGCGGCGGCCGGCGGCATTGCCCCGGTGCTGCGCAATGCCCAGGCTTTGCAAGCCGGCGTGGACATCCAGATCGAGGTGGAAAGCCTGGCCGGGCTGGAAGAAGCCCTGGCCAGCGGCGCCACCAGCGTGTTGCTCGACAACTTCAGCCTTGAGGCGATGGCCGAAGCCGTGCGACTGAATGCCGGCCGTGCCCTGTTGGAGGCCTCGGGGGGTGTGACGCTCGAGCGCCTGCGCGCCATTGCCGCCACTGGAGTGGACCGCATCTCGATCGGCAAGCTGACCAAGGACCTGACGGCCACCGATTTTTCGATGCGCGTGCTCGACGATCTGGCTTGACGCTGTCTCGACGCGGGGCCGGCGGTGCCAGGCCCGATGCAGTCCATGACCGTGTTGCGGAATTTGCCGCGCAATTGGCCGGCTGTTCAGCGCCCACGGCGGGCCGCTGCGCGCCACACTGGCGCTTTGAACGGCCCGAGTGGCAAGGCGCACGCGATGGACACTGCATCGATCCACAACTACTACGAAAAGGCCGTCTTCTCGGCGGTGCTCGACCAGGTGCAGCACTTCCCGCACTTGCAGGGCAATGACGATGTGCTGGCCGATGTGGCCTGCGTGGCGCTGAACCGCCTGCCGCCGCGCTACATCCGCCATGAGGTCGATCTGGCCTTCTTCCAGACCGAGCGTGAGCGCACCGAGTCCGAGCGATCGGTGCTCGAAGCCGTGGAGTTCGCCTTCGGCTTTGTCCAGGCCCGCAACGCCATGCGCGCCCGCCGCTGAGCCCCTGGCTCGCGGCGAGTCTTCCGCTTCAGCGGCTGCGCGCCTTGCGCGTCAGCACGGTCGGGAAGCTCACCGGCAAGGTGGCCGGGAAGTCACGGCTGTAGTGCAGCCCGCGGCTCTCATGCCGCATCAGGGCTGAGCGCACGATCAGCTCGGCGCAGACCACCAGGTTGCGCAACTCCAGCAGGTCACGGTTGACGCGGAAGTTGGCGTAGTAGTCCTCGATCTCGTCCTTCAGCAGCTTGATGCGGTGCAGTGCCCGCTCCAGCCGCTTGGTGGTGCGGACGATGCCCACATAGTTCCACATCAGCAGTCGCAGCTCGTCCCAGTTGTGCGAGATGACGACCTGCTCGTCCGCGTTCTCGACCAGGCTCTCGTCCCAGGCCGGCAGCTTGGGCGCCGGCGGCAGGGCCGTCTGCAGAATGGCTGCCGCGCAGGTGCGGCCGATCACCACGCACTCCAGCAGCGAGTTGCTGGCCAGCCGGTTGGCGCCGTGCAGGCCGGTGTAAGTGGCCTCTCCCACGGCCAGCAGGCCCGGCAGGTCCGTGTGGCCGCTCAGGTCGGTGACCACGCCACCGCAGGTGTAGTGGGCAGCGGGCACCACCGGAATGGGTTGGCGCGCCATGTCGATGCCCAGCGACAGGCAGCGGGCGTAGATCGTCGGAAAGTGCTCTTTCAGAAAGGCTTCGCCCAGGTGCGTGGCGTCCAGCCACACATGGTCCACGCCGTGCTTCTTCATTTCGAAGTCGATCGCCCGGGCCACGATGTCGCGCGGTGCCAGTTCGGCCCGCTCGTCATGCTCGGGCATGAAGCGCGCTCCCCAGGGCGAATCGGCCGCCGGCACATTGGGCAGACGCAGCAGCCCGCCCTCGCCGCGCAGGGCCTCGGTGATCAGGAAGCTGCGCTCTTGCGGGTGGTACAGGCAGGTCGGGTGGAACTGGATGAACTCCATGTTGCTGACCCGGCAGCCTGCCCGCCAGGCCATGGCAATGCCGTCGCCGGTGGCCGTCTCAGGGTTGCTGGTGTAGCGATAGACCTTGCCCACACCACCGGTGGCCAGCACCACGGCCCGCGCGGCCAGGGTCTCGACCCGCTGGGTGTCGATGTCCAGGGCATAGATGCCGTGGCATGCTGGGGCCTGGCCTTGCTTCTTGAGGTGGCGCGAGGTGATCAGGTCCACCGCCATCCAACGCGCTTTCAGCGTCACCAGCGGATGGGCATGGGCGCGTGCCAGCAAGGACTCATGAATGGCCTTGCCGGTGGCGTCCGCCGCATGGGCAATGCGGCGCACCGCATGGCCGCCTTCACGCGTCAGGTGCAGGCCCATCGGGCCGTCGGGGTCGGGCGAGAAGGGCACACCCTGCTCCACCAGCCAGCCCACTGCCTGCGCGCTGTTCTCGGCAATGAAGCGGGCCGTGTGTTCGTCCACCAGGCCAGCGCCGGCGTCCTGGGTGTCGCGCACATGGGATTCGACGCTGTCGTCCGAGCCCAGCACGCCGACGATGCCGCCTTGGGCCCAGGCGGTGGCGCCCTCGCCCAGATCGCGCTTGGCCAGCACCACCACCGGTTGGCCCTGCTCGGCCAGTTGCAGGGCCACGGTCAAGCCTGCCAGGCCTGCACCGACGATGACCACCGGCAAATGGCCCAGGACCGGTGCTGTTGCACCGCCGCCCTCCCCCGTGGTGTGCGATCGGGTGGGCGTATCAGTCGAGGTGCTTGAGGTCACAAGGCAGACAGCCCGAGCCGGGCCGAAAAGTGAAAAGGTGCGCCTCGCATTCTAGAGAGGCGCACCGGAGCGGCGCGGCGTCAGGGTCAAACCCGGCGCGGGCTCCGCGCGATGGGCTCAATGAACCACGCGTTCGAACACGAACTCGTTGCCGCTCACGCCCACCGGGATCACATCCTTGGGGCCGAAGCGGCCCTGCAGGATCAGCTTGGCCACCGGGTTTTCGATGCGCTGCTGGATGGCGCGCTTGAGCGGCCGGGCACCGAACACCGGGTCGAAGCCGACCTTGGCGATCTCGGCCAGCGCTGCGGGCGAAACCTCGAGCTTCATGTCCATCTTGGCCAGGCGGCTCTCCAGTCCCTTGAGCTGGATCTTGGCGATGGACGCGATGTTGCTGGCGTCCAGCGCATGGAACACCACCGTCTCGTCGATCCGGTTCAGGAACTCGGGCCGGAAATGCTGCTTGACCTCGACCATCACCGCCTCCTGGATCAGCGCCGTTGGTTCGCCGGTCATCTGCATGATCATCTGCGAGCCCAGATTGCTGGTCATCACGATCACCGTGTTCTTGAAGTCCACCGTGCGACCCTGGCCGTCGGTCAGGCGGCCGTCATCCAGCACCTGCAGCAGCACATTGAACACGTCCGGGTGGGCCTTTTCCACCTCGTCGAGCAGCAGCACGCTGTAGGGCCGGCGGCGCACGGCCTCCGTCAGGGTGCCGCCTTCGTCGTAGCCCACATAGCCGGGCGGCGCGCCGATCAGGCGGCTGACCGAATGCTTCTCCATGAACTCGCTCATGTCGACGCGGATCATGTGGTCCTCGCTGTCGAACAGGAAGCCGGCCAGTGCTTTGCACAGCTCGGTCTTGCCCACGCCGGTCGGGCCCAGGAACAGAAAGCTGCCCAGCGGCCGGTTCGGATCTGACAAGCCGGCGCGCGAGCGGCGGATTGCATCGGCCACCGCCACGATGGCCTGGTCCTGCCCCACCACCCGCTCATGCAACTTGTCTTCCATCTGCAGCAGCTTGTCACGCTCGCCTTGCATCAGCTTGGACACCGGGATGCCCGTGGCGCGGGAGACCACTTCGGCAATCTCCTCGGCCCCGACCATGGTGCGCAGCAACTGCGGCCG
>CALRVU010000230.1:0-5862 GCA_943371685.1 Bordetella parapertussis
TGGTACACCGTCGAGTTTGGCCTGGTGCGGCAGGCAGATGGCCTGCGCATCTACGGTGCGGGCATCGTGTCGTCGCGCACCGAAACCCGCTACAGCCTGGAGAGCCCCCTGCCGCAGCGGGTGCGTTTTGCGCTGGAACGGGTGATGCGCAGCCAGTACAAGATCGACGACTTCCAGCAGACCTATTTCGTGCTGGACGACCTGTCCGAGCTGCTGCAACTGGCGCAGGTGGACTTTGCGCCGCTGTATGAGCGGAACCGGTCGCTTCCGAGCTACCTGGCGGGGGAAAAGGTGGAAGGCGATCTGACGCTTTGATCGCTTGTCGCGCCGGATGCGCCGGACGCGCCGCTGCTACACCAGCAACTGCTTGCGCTCGCGCCAGATCTCTTGCACAAAGGGATCGGTGATGCCATAGGCGCCATGGCCGCGGCGCATGATCAGGTTGGCAGCCAGCAGCTCATTGACGATGGGCTGCACCTCGTCCACCCGCACCTCGCGGCCGATCACCTGGGCATAGTCCGCGGCGGCCTCGTTGGAGTAGAGGCGGCGCACATCGCCGTCGGCCATGGCGATGCGGTCGAACACGGCCACGGCGAGGCTGCCCAGGGGTTCGAGCTTGGAGAGCTCGAGATCAGCGGCCGTGGCGCGCAGTGTGGCGGCAATCGTCGGCAGGTGCTCGTCGGCCTTGGCGCCGGGCGGCAGGTGCAGCACCAGCTGGCGCATGGCCCGGATCATTTCCTCCGGCCGGTGACCCAGGGTCTTGAAAGCCTGGGTGGCCACGGAGAGGCTGGGCAGATTGGGCAGCCCGTCAGCCTGCAGGCGCTGCAAGAGGTGGTTGACGTAGTCGCCCTCGAGCACCGGATAGGGCACCGACGTGGCGCCGGCAAAGGCCTGGTTGCGGCGCGCAGTCAGCTCGCTGACCAGGGCGCGGTGCGAGCCCGTGCCCACAAAGATGAAGTAACCCGGCGTGCCCGGCCGCGGGTTGATGGCGTCGCGCGCCGCCTTGAGCGCCAGCAGCAGCTGATTGCCCTCTTCGGTGGTGATCGCATGCTGCACTTCGTCGACGATCAGCACCACGGTGGTCTGGGCTTGCTCGACCAGGGCCTTGATCGCCTCGGCCAGGGTGGTGCCGCCCTCGGCGCCCACCTGCTCGACCTTGAAGGCGAACTTGAAGCCGAAAGCGCTGACATCCAGGTTGCGAAGTCGGGCCAATCGAGCCAGCACGCTGGACGCCGGGTTCTGCACCTCGCTCAGCGTCTTGCGCAAGGCATTGCGCACCAGCGTGGCCGGGCTGGACTGGGTGTCCGACCAAAGGTCCACATAGATCACCAGCGCCCCGGCCTGCTCCAGCGCGGGGATCAGGTCGTTCATCAGAAAGGTGGTCTTGCCCGTGCGCCGCAGACCGGAAAGGAACAGCCCCGAGCGCAAGCCCTCGTCCAGCACGCCCGGATGAACCAGACGGCGAGCCATCTCGGCGGCCAGGTCAGTACGGCGGTAGATGCTGGACATGAATTGGTCTGAATTATTGATGCCTAATAATTATAGCCAATCAATAATTTTGACCAAATCTGCCAAGGGCTCAGTCGCCCAGATTCACCACCGCCATCAAGGGCACACCGCGCAAGCCCGATGGCAGCACATAGTCTGCCAGCAACCAGGCACGGTCCCGGCGCTGCGCCGCCTCGGCCAGAACCTCACAAAGAATGCGAGAAGATCGTGCATCCAGCGCCGCGAAAGGCGTGTCCAGCAGGGTGATGTGCGCACCACTGGCGGCAGCCGCCACCAAGCCCACCTTGCGCCGGCTGCCGGTGGACAGCATGAACATCGGCTTGTGCAAGTGCTCGGCCAATGCCCAGGCCCCCACCAATGCCGCCTCGACATCAGCCTGCCAGGTCACAAAACAGGCCCGGCGCGCAGCCAGATGCGCCAGCACCGTCAGCTGATCCAGCGATGGATCAGCGGGGGACTCGAGGCTGATGAGCAGGCCTTGCGTGCGGCCGGGGCCGTCGGATGTCGAGCCAGCGACGCCTGCGATGGCGTTCAATGTGTGGCTCTTGCCCCGCCCTTCCCCACCCAGCAACACGCTCAGGCCGGGCTGCAGCGTCAGGCTGAAAGCCGCACGCATCTGCCCATTGGGCAATTGACACGCCGGCTGCTCCCAATGCAAAACGGGGGCAGGACTCATGGGTGGCGGGTCGCGCATGTCAGGCATGTCGGGCATGTCGCGAGACTCGTTCATGGCACAGCATTGTGCCGGCAGCGCTGCTGTTCAGTACCGAGGTCAGCTGCGCTCAGAACCAATACCACATGCGCAGCAACCATTCAGGCAGACGGCTGGGCTTGAAGCGATAAACGTAACGGGATTGATGTTCCATGGGACCTCCAGTACAAATACTGTACATCCATACAGTATTTGAAACAAGACCCTGAAACCCGACACCGAGAGGAACACCTGCGCGCGAGAAGAACACCGAGCGGCACAAAACAAAGCGGCCTAGCTCCTTGAGAGAGCTAGGCCGATGTTTTCATTGGTCGGGGCGGCGGGATTCGAACTCGCGACCCCTTGCACCCCATGCAAGTGCGCTACCAGGCTGCGCTACGCCCCGACTGAAGCTGGAATTCTAGCCTAAAAACGCACTAAAAGGAAAGCAGCTCGCGAATCGCCAACAATTCTTCGCGCACCTGCTCGGCGCTGGGATTGTCGGGCAGCGGTGGGCGCACACGCATGGCGGCAGAGGCACTGCCGCTGCCAAGCGCAGCCGTGGCCAGCGGCGGCATGTAGCTGCTGTTGGAAGCGCGCTGGACCGTGGCAACCGGCAATTCGATCACCGGATCAAGACTGTCAGGAAGCGCCGGGACGACAGGCGCCTGATCACCCGTCTCGCCCTCGGGCAAGTCGGCACCGACCGACTCGTGTGCCAGCTCGTGCACGGCATCGTGCAGGCGATTGCGCGCACCGCTGATGGTGAAGCCTTGGTCGTAGAGCAGGTCGCGGATGCGGCGGATGAGCAACACCTCGTGGTGTTGGTAGTAGCGCCGGTTGCCGCGACGCTTCATCGGGCGCAGCTGCGTGAACTCTTGCTCCCAGTAGCGCAGCACATAAGGCTTGACGCCACACAGCTCGCTCACCTCACCGATGGTGAAGTAGCGTTTGGCTGGAATGGCGGGCAGCGGCTGAAGCGCTTCAAGCATGGGAGTAGGCCTGTCGAATCGAGTTGACAAGGAGTTCACGCAGAGCGCTCACACTCTACTCGAACTTTACTCAAACTCTTCCGCAGGCGGCACATCACCTTGTACGACGGCCTTCAGCTTGTGGCTGGCGTGGAAAGTCACCACATTGCGCGCCTTGATCGGAATCGACTCCCCCGTGCGCGGATTGCGCCCGGGCCGCGGTGCCTTGCGGCGGATCGAGAAATTGCCGAAGCCCGACAACTTCACATCATCGCCACTGACCAGCGCGTCATTGACGATGTCAAAGAAGGCTTCGACCATGTCCTTGGATTCACGCTTGTTCAAGCCCAGGCGCTCAAACAGGAGTTCTGCCAGTTCGGCCTTGGTCAGGGTCGGCGTTTCGACCGAGGTCAGCATCATGCGCTCAGCGGCAGGTGCTGGCGCCGCGCCAGACTCGGGAGTGTTTTCAGTCATGCGATCGACTCCGGGCATCAGGCACGCAGCCGCGCGGCATGTTGGGTCTGCACCCGGGCGATGGCTGCAGCCACCACCGCATCGATGCGCTCATCGGTCAAGGTGCTGTCCTTGTCCAGCAACTCCAGGCGCACGGCCAAGCTGCGCTCGCCGGCCTGGATGTCTGCCGTGGGCTGCGCGGGGCGGTAGATGTCGAACAGCGTGGCGCTGCGGATCAGGCCCTGTGGATCGGCCCGCAGGGAGGCCATCAGCGCATCATGGCCGACGCTGTCGGCCACCACCAGGGCGAGGTCGCGCAGGGACGACTGCTGACGCGGCACGGGCTGCGCTTCAGGCACGTCCCGCTGCTGCACCGCTGCCAGGTCCAGCTCGAAGAACACGGGGGCCGCAGGCAGCTCATAGGCCTGGCGCCAACGGGGATGCAACTCGCCGATGTGGCCGATGCAAGCACCGTTCAGCATGACGGCGGCGCAACGCCCCGGATGCATGGCCGGATGCTCGGCGGCGACAAACTCAGGCTGAGCAGGCGCCAGCAGGGCCTGCAGGTCACCCTTCAGATCGAAGAAGTCCACCGCCTTGTCGGCCAGGCCCCACTGCAGGCTGGCGGCCGGACCATAGGCCAGGGCTGCCACGCGCATGGGCTGTGCCACACCGGCCACACTGCGGTCGGTGCTCTGCACCAAGGCGTCTCGGCGGAACACGCGGCCCAGCTCGAACACGCGCACCCGCGGTGCCTTGCGCGCCAGATTGAACTTGAGCACATTGATCAGGCTGCCGAGCAGGCTTGAGCGCATAACCGACAGCGGCGCGGCGATCGGATTGAGCACCTTGATCGGGTCGGCATTGCCAGCCAACTCCTGCTCCCAACGCGCTTCCACAAAGCTGAAGTTGATGGTCTCCTGGAAATCCAGCGCGGCCAGGGCGTGGCGCACGGCAAAGCCGCTGCGCTGATTCTCCAGCGGAACGCGGGCAGTGACCGGCGCCAGCGGCGGCGTGGCCGGCAGGCGCTCGTAGCCCAGCACCCGCACCACCTCTTCGATCAGGTCTTCTTCGATGGTCAGGTCAAAGCGCCAGCTCGGCGGCGTGACGATCAGCTCGCCCTCGGCCACCTCGAACTGCAAGCCCAGTCGGCTGAACACACCAGCGCATTCGTCTTGCGTCACCGGCATGCCGATGACCTTGGCGGCCCGCGCTACGCGCAGGCGCACCGGGCTGCGCACCGGCATGGCCGGCTGCTGGTCATCGATGGGGCCGGCTTGGCCGCCGCAGACCTGCTGCACCAGCGCCGTGATGCGCTCGATGTGCTCGACCGTGCCCTGCGGATCCACACCGCGCTCAAAGCGATGACCGGCATCGGTCGAGAAGTTGTAGCGGCGCGAGCGGCCGGCAACGGCCTTGGGCCACCAGAAGGCAGCCTCGATGTAGATGTTGGACGTTTCGTCACCCACGGCGGTGGCGTCACCGCCCATGATGCCAGCCAGCGACTCGACGGCCTGCGCATCGGCGATCACGCCGACCTGGCCATCCAGAGCCACGGTGTTGCCGTTCAGCAGCTTCAGGCTCTCGCCCTCGCGCGCCCAGCGCACGCTCAAGCCGCCGTGGATCTTGTCCAGGTCAAAGATGTGCGAAGGCCGGCCCAGCTCGAACATCACATAGTTCGAGATGTCGACCAGCGGCGAGACGCTGCGCTGGCCACAACGCGCCAGGCGCTCGACCATCCAGGCCGGCGTGGCCGCACGCGGATTGACGCCGCGCACGATCCGGCCCGAGAAACGGCCGCACAGGTCGGTCGCCTCGATGGCCACCGGCAGGCGGTCGTCCAGCTGCGGCGCCACCGGCGGGCAGGCCGGCAGGGTCAAGGGCGCGCCCGTCAGCGCGGACACCTCGCGGGCAATGCCCGCCACGCTCAGGCAATGCGCCAGGTTGGGCGTGAGCTTGAGGGTGAACAGCGTGTCGTCGAGCTTGAGCAGATCGCGCACGCTGCCGCCCAGTGGCGCATCGGCTGGCAGCTCGAGCAGGCCACCGTGGTCCTCGGACAGTTTCAGCTCACGCGCCGAGCAGAGCATGCCGAAGCTCTCGATGCCGCGCAGCTTGCTGGCACCGATGGCAAAGGGCTTGCCGTCTTCGCCCGGGGGCAGCTCAGCCCCCACCAGGGCCAAGGGCACGCGGATGCCCACGCGGGCATTGGGCGCGCCGCAGACGATCTGCAGCAGGCCA